>JBBSDY010000378.1:0-4963 GCA_038240245.1 Polyangiales bacterium | reverse complement strand
GCCAGGCGACCCACCTTTGGATAGTCGGTGGCAGCAGCGATGATGCGCCCGCCCAGCTTCTCGACCTGGGCGACGGTTGCGTCGACGTCGGCCACCCCGACGTTCGACGTCCAGTGCGGCGGGGCGCCCATTTCTCGAGCTTCGTCGGTCAGCCTGGTCGTCCCTGAAATCGGCCCCTGCTCACTCGCGAACATGGTGTAGCCGTTCTCCCATGACTGCGCGTTCCAGCCGATGACGTGCGCGTAGTACGACGCGGCGCCATCGGGATCGCTGGTCAATAGATCGTACCAGACGAAACCGCCAATGTTCGAGTCCGTCATGTAAGCTTCACCTGCGCGCTAGAGCAGCTTGGCCGACAGGGTGATGGGCGTCGCGGCGAGCGCCTTCGATATCGGGCACCCTTTCTTTGCTTTTTCGGCGAGCTCCTGAAACTTCGCGGCATCGATACCAGTGACGCGCGCCTCGAGATCGAGCGCGATCGTCCTGATCGCAAAGCCATCGTCACCCTTCGAGAAATCGACCGACGCCGTGACGCGAAGCTCTTCGGGCACGTGGCCTGCTTCCGTCAGGGCGAAGGACGTGGCCATTGCAAAACAGCCCGCGTGCGCCGCTCCGAGTAGCTCTTCGGGATTCGTTCCCGCCTTGCCGTCCTCGCTCTGAAAGCGCGCCTTGTACGAGTACGGTTGATCGTGAAACGCGCCGCTCTGGACCGTCAGTCCGCCGGTTCCGCTCATGCCATCGCCCTTCCATACTGCCGTGCTCTTTCGGATCATGTCGTCTCCTTTTGGTGGCTCGATCTCTATCATTTCGTCCGATTCCTTGGGAATGAAACCGGGCCAATGGCCGTCGCGTTTCGTGCTGTACGGGGCGAGCGGCGGGCACTATCTTCGAAAGGCCCGAGTGACGGCGGCCAGGGAGACCAACATGACAGAGACGAAGGTACGGTTCGAGGGGCTGACCCTGGCGGTTGCGAGTGTCGAGCGATCGATCGAGTTTTATGGTGGCAAGCTGGGCCTCGCGGTCGAAATGAAGGCGTTACCAGCGTTTGCCATGATCCGCATCGGCAGCGGCACGATTGGTTTGCTCTCCATGGCCGAGGAGCAGAAAGACGGCGCCACCGAGTCGACTCCCAGCCAGAAGAGAGCCATCCACGTCGAGCTCAGCACCGATGATCTCGATGGTCTCTACGAGGCGTTGAAGGCCAAGGGGGTCGAGTTTCACCACCCCCCTCACGACGAGCCCTGGGAGAGGTCGATGACGGCCTTCGATCCCGATGGTTACTCCGTCGAGTTCGCTCAGGGGCGCCGCGGTCACAACCAAATCAAGCCCTGAGCAAGGGACTCGACTCGTTTCTCTTGAACCTGCGGGGCGTCTTGGTCGTTGGTAGCCTGGTTGGTTGCACCGCAATCGTGGGCTGCGGGGCGAGGGTCGTCGAAGCTGCGGATGGCGCAGCTCTCGACGGCGCGGTCGAGAAAAGGGAGCCGGTGTGCTCGCCGTTCGACTACAGCGCGTACACGCCGACCAGCGCGAGCTTGACACTGACCCGCGACATCGCCCCCATCCTTCAAACAAGCTGCGCGCTGGCGCTGAGCTGCCACGGCACCAACGAGCCGCACATGGGAGCGGCTGAAATGACTTTGGATCCGGTGGCTGCGCGTGGCGCGGTGGTGGGCGTGGCATCCCTCGAGGTGCCCGGCCTTTTCTACGTGAAAGCGGGAGACCCCGAGAGTAGCTGGCTCATGAAGAAGCTCGAGGGCGTCCAGTCGTGCTCGGGCTTCACCTGCGTTGCCCAACCGGGCAACGACAATCCAGCCAGCCCGTGCGGAGACCGCATGCCGCAGCCACCGTCGGACCCGCTTACTTCGGACCGCGTGCAAAAGATCCGCGACTGGATCAAGAGCGGCGCGCTGCTTTAGCCCGGTCGCTCGTCACACCATGCCGGGAAGCTCGCCGCCGTAGGTCGCTGGACCAAAATTGCTCACCGGAACATCCATGGCGTGCGCGATCGATACGAGAACTTGGTTCAAGGGCTTGTTGCCACCTGCTTGCTTCAAGTATCGCCCCGTCCGGAAGTAGCCGCCGCCGCTACCGGCGATGATCCAGGGTAGCCTCTGGTTGGTGTGCGATCCCCCCTCGCCCATGTTGTTGGCGAAGAGCAGCACCGAGTTGTCGAGCATGGTCTTGCCAAACTCGGTGATCTTTTTGCACTCGCCGGCGAAGTAAGCAAACTGCGAGACGAACCACTTGTCGAGCGTGTTCTTGCGCCGTGTATCGTCACCGCCGGCCATCCCGCGGTGTGCCATCTCGTGCTGGCTTCGCAGCGGGTTGAAGCTGCCGTCTCCAGGCTGACGAAACTCGTCGCCGAGCCAGTAAAAGACCCAGCTGTTGTTGTGGCCATTGGACCAGAGCATGGTGGCGACCCTGGTCAGGTTGGACGCAAAGGCAGAGACGACCATGTCGACCTGAACCTTGGAGATCTTGTCGTACTGCTGCTTGCTAAACGAGTCGATGGTCGAATCATCCTTGGGCGGGGTGATCATGGTGGCCGGACCGATCACGTCGAGCTGCTTCTCGATGTTGCGAATCGACGTCAAATGGGCATCGATCTTCGACTGCCCGCCGGTGCCGACACGTGTGCCAAAGCGCTGCAGATCGCCGGCGACCAGATCGAGGATGCTCTTGCGTTCGGCGCGAAGCCGCGCGAGCGAAGGGTCGGGCAGCGTGCTGCCCGTGGCGTTGCCGAAGAGCTTCTTGTAGAGCGCGTGGACGTCGTCCTGAACGGCAGGGGCGTTGGGCTGGTTGCCCGACGCAGGTCCGTTGAACGAGACGTACTTGGTGGTCGAGTCGCGTTCTTCCTTGTTGTCGACCCCGGTGACCAGAGAGTGAATGGGGGTGGGATTTTTCTTCTGGAGCTCGTTGGCGATGTATTGATCGATCGAAATGCCATCGCCAATGGCCCCGTCTTCACCGCTGGTGAAGTGTTTGGCGGGACCGCCCGTGAGAAGGTAGGGAAGCGACGCGTGCCCGCCATAGTTGGGGAACTGATCCATCATCGCCCGGTTGTCGATGTTATCGAGGATGATGATCTGGCTGCGGTGGGGCTCGAAGGGGCTCAAGACGTCGCTCAACGTGAAGCTCGTCTCGCTGCCCGACGGGAAATAGCTGTTCGGCACCACACCGTCCGGCCAGACGAGCGCGCAGAACCGCTTGGGCGCCACCGCTGCGGCTCCCCGGGCTGGCTCGATGTCGAGAAGAGGGAGCAGGCCTGCGCTGAGGCCCATGCCCGTGAGAAACGAACGACGAGAGAATCGATGGGACTTCATGGCAACACCTCTCCGGCTTCGGGGGCCCGGAAGCGAAATGTCCGGCTCGTCGCGGCGGCTCTCAAAAGCACGCGCAGGTCGAAGTCCGACTCCTTGAACTTCTGAAAAGACGTCGCGAGCGAGTAGTCATCGTCCGCGGTTTCCATGCGCGCGAGGGCGAAGCGAAACCATTTGCGCGCCAGGCAAGACTGGGCGTCGGGATCGGTCGCCAGCAGCGCGCCGAGCCCGACCGCGTTGGTGAACGGTCTGCTGCCTGCACTCGTGGTGAGGGCGCCCGAGGCATCGATGGTGTTGGCGCCTTCCTTGGTTCGGTAGTGGCCCACGGCGTCGAAGCTCTCGAAGGCGTAGCCGAGTGGATTCAAGATCGAGTGGCACGCCTTGCAACCGCCGGTGCTCTCGAGCACGCTGAAGTTCTGGCGCGTGGAGAGCGAGGCATCGGGCTTGAACTGCGCCGCCGCTCCGGCGGGTGCCGGCGGAATGTGCTGGCAGAGAAAGTCGGTATAGATGGTGTGACCGGCGCGCGGAGGATTCGTCGAGGCGGGGTTCGACATCGTCGTGAGCAACGACGCCTCGGTGAGGATGCCCGCGCGCTGGGTCGGATCGAGGGCGACCTTGCGAAAATCGGCACCGCTGACGCCAGACAGGCCGTAAATCTTGGCAAGATCGGCGTTCACGAACGACGTGCTCGATCCAAAAAGGTCCGCGAGACGACCGCTGCCCGTCGTGAACAGGTCATCGACGAAGCGCAGGGTTTCTCGTGACATGGCGCTCTTCAAGCTCGCGGTGAACTCCGGAAACAGCGTGGTGTCCTTGTTCGTGCCGTCCAGCTTGGCGAGCGAGAGCCACTGCGCGTGGAAGCTTTCGACGGTGCGCTGGAACTTGTCGGCACCGACCATGCGGTCGATCTGGGCGGCCAGATCGGTATCGGATTCGAGCTTTCCCGACGCCGCCGCGTCGAGGAGGGCATCGTCGGGCGTGGTCGACCACAGAAAATAGCTGAGGCGCGAGGCGAGATCGTAGGGGCCCAGCTTGATCACCTGTCCGTCGAGCTGTTGCGGAGCGGTGCCTTGCTCCCACCGGTAGAGAAACGCCGGAGTCTCGAGCATGGTCGTCAAGACGACACGGATCCGATCCTGCAGCGCATAGCCCGTGCCCTTCAGCTGCGTGGCGAGGGCGATCAGCTCGTCTTTCTCCGTCGCCTCCAACGGGCGTCGGTAGACCCGCCGTCCAAAAGTCTCCACGAATTGACTCGTGCAGACGTCTTCCCCCCTCGAGGCGACATCGCACCCGAGAATCTGTCCCAGGCTCTGCACGGCCTTGCCCGCGATTTCCTCGGCCGTGTCGAGCAAGAGCTGCGTGGTGTCGTCCGAGAGCACGGGAGCCTGCGCAAACCCGAAGTCCCCGTCGGCATCGGTGTCGCCTGGCGCCTGGAAGTTGATCTGCGGAAAGAGATCGCCCAGCGTGTTCAGGTACTCGCCGCGGGTGAGCCGTCGAAAGCCCAGCGCTCCAGCGGCGCTGGGATCCGACGAACCCGTGGCCGGATCTCCGATGGGTCCCGTGCCCGGGGCCGAGTCGCCATGCCTGGCCGCTGCCGGCGGGTGATCGGGAAGATCGCCGACCTCGCCTTCACATCCTGTAAG
>JBBSDY010000377.1:0-4979 GCA_038240245.1 Polyangiales bacterium | reverse complement strand
GGCTGCGCCGACGCCCAAGATCCAACGGCGTAAATTTCGAAGGTCGAGAGATTGGTAAGAGCCCGTTTCTTATAGGATCAACGACCAGCCCGGGCAACAGGTATGCTAAAGTCGGGAGATGTGCGCCTTGGCGACAAGCGCGCGGTTGTGCTCATTAATTTGACTCCGGCCAAGGTGCTCGTGGTACGACCACGAGGTCTCGACACCGGCTTGTCCGGCTTGTCGTCCCCCCCCCCGCAGGAGAGTTGCCGTGGACCGTCGTCTGCCGAATCACCTCCTTTTCGCCGGTCTTACGCTGCTCATCCTTTTCCAGACTTCTCTGGCGAGCGCTGCGCCCAAGGACGCCGCCGCCACGAAGCTCGACAACGACGCCATCTACACCGACTACCTCGGGATGAAGTTTGGCGACGCCGAGAAAAAGCTGAAGCAAGGGCTCGCGATATGCGCAAAGGCCGCATGCTCGCCGAAGACGGTGGCGATCCTGCATCGCGATCTCGGCACGGTGCTGGTCGTCGAGAAGAAGAACGAGGACGCCAAGGGCCACTTCATCGAAGCGCTCAAGGCCGATCCCACGATCACGCTCCTCAAGGATCTTCTCACGCCGGAGATCCAGGCGGTCTGGAACGCCGCCAAGGGAGGCGGTCCCGCGCCCGCTCCTCCGCCGCCCGAACCGGCTGCTTCGGCTCCCGCTGCCGGCGGAGACGACATCGTTCACACACCGATTGCCGAGCAGGCCATCTACACGCCGGTGCCCGTGTATGCCGAGCTGCCCGAAGGCATGACGCCCGCCAAGGTGCAGCTCCGCTACAAGGTGTTCGGCGCCACCGACTGGAAGACGCTCGACCTGAAGAAGCTCAAGCAAGGCTATGGCGGCGAAGTCCCGTGCCTCGAGGTCGGCAGCACGACCGGCGATCTGAAGTACTTCATTCAGGCCATCGATTCGAATGGCGATGTGCTGGCGACGAGCGGCACGCGCAACGCTCCGCACAAGGTGCCCATCAAGTCCGAGCTGTCCGGCGATCCGCCGCACTTGCCCGGAAAAGCGCCGCCCGCGCAGTGCGCCAACCCCAGCGACTGTCCGCCCGGTCTTCCCGGATGCTCGTCCAAGCCGTCGAAGAAGCACGGCGACAAGGGTGCGGGCGCGACGTGCGAAGAAGACGCCGAGTGCGAGTCGGGCACCTGCCGAACGGGCGCATGCGCGGCGGGATCTGCACCCGAAGACGTGCCCGAAGCCAAACAGTGCAAGACGAGCACCGATTGCGATGGCGGCCAAACGTGCACCGCCGGCGCCTGCATGACCACCAGCAAGAAGAACTGGCTCAGCTTCAACGTACAGCAAGACGCGCTGTTTCTGGCGTCCGCCACCGGAGCCTGCGCCAACCAGGACCAGTACAGCTGCTACTTCGCCAACGACGATTGGTACGATCCGACCGACAAGGTGCAGGGCGTGCCGCTGCAAGGATCGGGCGACGAAGTCACCGGCGGTTTCGGGCTCGCCACCACACGTTTTCTGGTGGGCTTCGATCGCGTGCTCGGCGAGAACGTGGCTCTCGGGGCGCGGCTTGGTTACGCCATCAACGGTGGTCCGCAGAAGAAGGACCTCATCAACGGCACGTCGGGCTCGACCTTTTTTGCCTTTCACGCCGAGGGCCGCGTTTCGTACTGGTTCGGAAGCAGTCCCTTTGCTCGGGCCGGGTTTCGCCCGTACGTGGTGGCGGCCGGTGGCATGTCCGAGGTCGACGCCAAGGTCGTCGTCAAGATCTACACCCAGATGATGCCCAAAGATGCGACGTCGCTCGCCGCTTGGAAGAAATCCGGCAAGGCTTTCGCCGGTGTGGGTGGCGGCGTGATGTACCCCGTTGGCCCCGGCGGCATCACCGCCGAGGTCAAGCTGCAGGAGATGATCGGCTCGTCGGCGACGGGGCTCGCGATGACGCTTGGGTATTCGCTGGGGCTGTAGTCGCGAGCGGGCGTAAGAAGAGGTCGTTTGCCGTCGAGCTACGATACGGCGCTATTTGAACAGCACGATATCGTCGATGTATTCGTCGAAAGGCAAGGCTTGCTTATTTCCAAAGGAAATCCCGGTAGCGTTCTTCTTGTCGAAGCCGCCCGGCGGCCTGTAGCCGTTGCCCTGCTGTTGAAGATCTTCGAACACGATCACGTACGGCCGCCAATCGTCGTGTAGGACTACGTCTTTGCCAAAGGGGTCACTGCAGCCGGTCTTCGCGCCCGTCGGCGCGGGGTCGGCACAGATGGGTACAGTTCCATCAGGAAGCTGCGCCTTGCCCGTATCATCGAGGGTCGTCATGGCGATATGCAGGAGGCTTGTCCCTCCCACGCCTCGCCTGGCCCAGAAGGCGACCCCAGAGTAGTCGACGACGCTCATGGTCCCCTGATCGACGAACGCGTGCGAGAAGCCGGAGCCCCACGGTCCCGGGTAGGGCCCGCCGTGGATTCGCAGGGCCGTCTTGCTGGGCTTGACGGGATCGAATGTGACAAGATCCTCGTGCGGCGCGAGTTCGAGGACCTCGAGAGCCGGAGGAGGTCCCGATTCCGGGAGCCCAGCATCGCCATAGACGTCGATGGATCCGTCATCGTACGGGTACCAGGCGCCAATGGGGTAACAGTTGTTCGGAAATGCGTCATTCCCCGGCTTCTTGGTGCAGGTGCCGGGTTGAGGCATGAGCTCCCAATCTGCTACCAGAAGCTTCTCTCCTGCAGGAATGTCCGGGAGCGTAAGCTCGTGATTGGCCGAATCATCACCCGTGCACGACACAATGGTCAGACCCAAGGCGACGGTAACGATGGCAAAAGCAGGGGTAACTCGGGCCGCGCGATAAGCCTTCTGGTTCATGGGCGAAACGCCTCCAAGAGATAAAAAACCATAGCGCGCGGCTCATTGCCGCACAAGCCTCTGCTATTCGAGCACTTTGACGCGGACCGAGTTGGTCGTTCCCGAGACGCCGATGGGCGCCCCGAAGACGGCGACAATCTTGTCGCCAGGCGAGCCGAGGCCATTGGCGAGCACGAAGGCGTTGGCTCTTTCGACCATCGAATCTGCATCGTTGAGCGGCTCGATCGACTGGGGCACGACGCCCCAGTAGAGCGCCAGGCGACGGCGGGTGGTCTCGTTGGGGGAGAAGGCCAAAATGGGGACGTGGGGCCGGGCCTTGGAGACAAAGCGGGCCGTCGATCCCGACTCGGTAAAGGCAATGAGCGCCTTGGCTTTGACCTCGCGTGCCACGGCGCATGCGGCACGCGCAATGGCTTCGGGAACGGTAACCGCGTTGCCCGGGTTGGAAGAGAGCGGCGCATAGAAAGGGCTCGACTCGGCTTCCTGGATGATCCGCGCCATCATCGAGGCGGCCAGCGAGGGGTGATCGCCGGTGGCGCTTTCGGCGGAGAGCATGACCGCGTCGGTACCGTCGAAGACGGCGTTGGCGACGTCGCTCGCCTCGGCGCGCGTGGGTCGCGTCTGATGAACCATCGATTGCAGCATCTCGGTCGCGACGATGACAGGGCGCTGGTAGATCCGCGCCAGCCCCATGATCTGCTTCTGGATGACCGGGACGCGCTCGGGCGGAAATTCCACGCCCAGATCGCCGCGGGCCACCATGATGGCGTCAGCCGAGGCGATGATTCCCTCGAGATCATCGACGGCGGCGGGCGTTTCGATCTTGGCGACGATGGGCGTGGGCCGGCCCCACGCCTCACAGATCTCGCGGACCAGGCGAATGTCATCGGATTTTCGAACGAACGACAGGGCGACGTAGTCGATGCCCAGCGAAAGGCCGAACGCAAGGTCGGCCTTGTCCTTCTCGGTGAGCGTCGAGATACGGACGCTGCGCGAGGGCAGGTGGACGCCCGCCTGATCCCGAACCGTGCCGGTTTGAATGATGTCGCACAGCACGCGGCCCGCATCGATGCGCTTGACGCGCAACCCGACGCGCCCGTCGTCGATGAGGATGATATCGCCCGGCTGGACGTCTTCGGCGAGCCCCTCGTACTGAATCGGAATCGTCTCTTCCTCGGCAAGGATGCCCTTGTCCCTGGTTTCGACCAGCGTCACCTCGCCCTTGGGTGGCAAGACATAGGCTCCGCGCGGGAACGAGCCGGCGCGGATTTTGGGGCCACAGAGATCCTGGAGCGCAGCCACGGGCTTTTTGCAGGTGGTCGCCGCCGCCCGCAGGGTTTCGAGCCGTCGGGCGTGCTCCTCGTGGCTGCCGTGCGAGAAGTTGAGGCGCGCGACGTCCATCCCCGCCTGGATGAGCCCCTCGAGGGCCTCTCTCGAATCACTGGCTGGGCCGATGGTGCAAACTATCTTGGATTTTCGATCAAACACGTGGCACGCGGTCTATGGCGGCGACCGTCTCGCGTCAAGAAGCGTGACGCGGCTCGACGCCGATCTGTGACGTTGGCATGCTAGCACTTACGACGCAATGCGGCGCGACTCCATGGTTCCCATGACCCTGCGCGCCTCCCCGGTCATCATCGTGATGGGCGTCGCCGGGAGCGGCAAGTCGACCATCGCCAGGGCTCTGACCACCGAGCTCGGCGCCGCATTTCTCGACGCCGATGACTTTCATTCGCCCGCCAATGTCGCCAAAATGGCGCGTGGCGAGGCCCTGGACGATGCGGACCGGGAGGGATGGCTCGCCGCGCTTCGCGCGCGTATCGACGACGTCTTGGCCCACGAGGGGCGCGCCGTCCTCGGGTGCTCGGCCCTCAAGCGCGCCTACCGCGAGAAGCTTGGCGTGGGAAGGCGGGAAATCGCGCTCGTGTATCTGAAGGGAAGCTTCGAGCTGTTCCGCGATCGGCTTCGACGGCGTACCGGTCACTTCATGAAGGACTCCATGCTCGAGAGCCAGTTCGCCGCGCTCGAAGAGCCCACCGACGCCATCGTCGTCGACGCTGCGCTCGGCCCCGAGGAGATCGTGCGAGCCCTTCTCGCGAGCTAGAGCGCCGCGGCGATCCCCTTC
>JBBSDY010000376.1:0-4982 GCA_038240245.1 Polyangiales bacterium | reverse complement strand
TCGGCAACCTCATGTCGTCGCTCGAGGGCGAGTTCGCGAGGGTGGCCCGGATGCAAAAGGTCGAGGCGAAAGACGGCCGCGCCATTCTCGTCTACGTCGGCGAGAAGACGGCCCGCCGCGACCACGACGACATCGAGGAGCGAATGGCCGAGCTGAACGAGCTCGCGCGCACGGCGGGGGTGGCCGTCGTCGACACCGTGATCCAGCTACGGGATCGCATCGATCCCAGGTTCGTCATGGGAAAGGGCAAGCTCGATGACGTCGTCATTCGCGCCGTCGAGCTCGACGCGCAGACGCTCATCTTCGATCGCAACCTGTCGCCGTCGCAGATCTCGGCCATCGCCAAGAACACCGACCTCAAAATCATCGATCGTTCGCAGCTCATTCTCGACATCTTCGCGCAACGCGCGCAGACGCGGGACGGCAAGCTGCAGGTCGAGCTCGCCCAGCTCAAGTACTCGCTGCCGCGGTTGGGGCAGAAGGACGACGCGCTCTCCCGTCTGACCGGAGGAATCGGGGGGCGCGGTCCGGGCGAGACGAAGCTCGAGATTGGCCGCCGACGGGCCAAAGAGCGCGTGACCCACCTGGAGACGCAGCTCAAGACGCTGGCCAAGCAGCGCCAACAGCGGCGACGCCGGCGAAGTCGGCTCGATGTCCCGGTCGTGTCGATCGTCGGCTATACCAACGCCGGCAAGAGCACGCTGCTCAACACGCTGACCTATTCCGATGTGCTCGCCGAAAACAAGCTCTTTGCCACGCTCGACACGCGCTCGCGACGCCTTCGCTTTCCCGAAGAGCGCGAGGTGGTCATCACCGACACGGTGGGCTTCATCCGCGATCTACCCAAGGATTTGTTTGCCGCCTTTCGCGCCACGTTCGAAGAAACGGCCGACGCCGATCTCTTGCTTCACGTCGTCGACGCGGCCGATCACGCCAAGGGCAAGCACATCGAGACGACCGAGAAGCTCCTGGCCGAGCTGTCGCTTTCCGGGATCACCAGGCTGCTCGTTTTCAACAAGATCGATCTCGTTGCGCCGCCCGAGGCCGAAGCCCTGCATCGCCAGCACCCCGGGGCTCTCTTCATCTCGGCCACCAACCGCGAGACGACGCGGATCCTTCTCGGGCGCATCGCCGATCTTCTGCAGCACCGATGGGCCGAGAGCGCGCAGGTCCCAGCGACCATCGTGGCCGACGAGCCGGCGACGCAAGACGAAGCCGAGCCCCAGGCCGACGAGAAGAGCCAGACCACGCTCGAGGAAATGTTGGGTAAGTCCCGCCGCCGGCCCCGCCATCGGGCTCCGGCGCCGGTCCACTAGCTTCGCCGGCCACAACAATGTCCTTCCTCGTCGCGGCCCTTTGGTCGATCTCGGCGCTCTTCTTTTCGGAGTTCATCGGAGGCATTCTCGTCGCGGCGAGACCTGCCGCGCAGTTTGACATCTTCAGTCAGGTTCTCTGCCACGGTGTCGGTTTCATGGGCACGCTGTTCTTCCTTCTTTTGGGGCAAGAAGGAGACCGACCGCTTGGCGATTTCTTGGGATTTCGTCGCACCAGTGCCTGGCTCTATCCGGTCGCCGTCGGTCTTGGCGTTGCGCTTCAGGCGCCGCTCAACCTGATGGCGAACCTCATCTACAAGCACTGGCCACCGCCCGCCGAGCAAGTCACCGCCTACAACCAGCTTCTCGACGCGCCCACACTGCAGCGCAAGGTGGTGATCGTCGTAGCGGCAGGGATTCTGGGCCCGATTTTGGAGGAAGTGTTCTTTCGAGGTGGAATTTTTCGAACCCTGCGACGCGCCCATTCTGCGGGTCTCACCCTGCTGGGCGTTTCGCTTCTCTTCGCAGGCGCCCACCTCGAGCCCCGCAACGCGATCCCAATCTTCATGGGAGGCCTGGCGATGGGGTACGCCAGGGTGCTGAGCGGATCGCTGTGGCCTGCCATCTTCTTGCACATGGCCTACAATTCGACGTCGATTTTTCTGAGCTTCAAGGACGGACCCGATGCCGACGTGGTCGATGTGCGCCTGAGCGTGGCGGGGATGGTCTTCACCCTCGCCCTTGTGGCCCTCTTTCGCGCAATCGCCGTGCGAAGTGAACGATGCGCCCACGCCCGCGAGCAAGATCTGCTGTAGGCATGTTATGAGAGCAGCATGAGTCGGATGAAGATCGCCCTCTGCCTTCCGGGGGGCGGCGTCACCGGGGGCATGTACCAGATCGGTGCGCTGTCGGCGCTGGAAGACGCGCTCGATGGGCTCGCGGGGCGGGGCTTCGACCTCTACATCGGGACCTCGAGCGGGGCGACGGTGGCCGCGTCGCTGGCCGGAGGGCTTCCGGTCCAGCGCCTTTACCGGGCGCTCCTCGATCCGGCTGACGACTATTTCCCGCTCGAGCGAGCCCACCTGACGCGGATGGATCTCGATGAATGGCGCCGCACCATCGTGACCGCCTTCGGCGCGTTGCGCAGCGGTGTTTCGAGCCTTGCCTCACGCGCGGCCTCGCCCAAAGATCTGTGGGAGCAGCTCGATCGATTCTACGATTCGCTGCCCGCCGGTCTCTTCACGCTCGACGCGTACGAACGATTTCTCGAGGAATTCTTCTTGCGTCGCGGGGTGTCCAACAGCTTCACTGGTCTCGCGCATCCGCTGCGCGTCGTCGCCCACGATCTCGACTCGGGCGATCGCATTTTGTTCGGCGCGCCCGGCTACGACGACGTTCCGCTGGCGCGAGCGTGCTGCGCATCGATGGCGCTGCCACTCTTCTATAGCCCGGTGCGGATCCGCGATCGTCACTACATCGATGGCGGCGTGGGCCGGGTCGCGCACATGGATGTGGCTGAGAATGAAGGCGCCGATCTCATCGTCCTGGTCAACCCGATGGTTCCCATCCGCGCCGATTCGAACGGCGTCCCCACGGGCCACGGCGCGCGGCCCAGCGTGCGCGACAAGGGCTTGATGTGGGTCTACAACCAGGCCATGCGAATGGGCGCGCACGCGCGTCTGCACCACTCGCTCGATGGGGTACAAAAATTCAACGGTCAGCCCGCAGGTTCGTACTTGAAGATCCCTCTGCTTCTGATCGAGCCGCAACCGACCGACGCGGTGCTCTTCATGCACAACCCCGCGAGCTTCGGTGCGCGGCGCACCATCCTCGAATACGCTTACAAGACGACGCGCGATCGCGTCGAGCGCTGGATCGAAACCAACCACGCCCTCATCGACCGCGCCGATCTACGCCCCTCGCCCATCCCCCGCCGCGCCAGCGTCGCGCCCTGTTGACGTAACGCGCTGCTGACGATCTGGGCTGCTACCGTATGGAGTCGATCTCGGTTAAACCGCCACGGCGCCACGAGCGCCAAAGGGGCGCCAGCAGATTTTTGGGGGTCAAGGTCGATCGGTGGCTTTGGGACGTCGTCCACGCCGTGGGGCGGTGTTGGCCAAGAGCCGCGACGAGAGATCTTTGAAACAAAAAAGATCTGGTGGCGGCCTTGGCGCCGTGGCGGCTTGACCGAGATCATCTCGAGGCGGTCCAGGCCAGGCTGTCGAAGGCGTGGTCGACGGGTTAATCGACGACGCGCAGAGCCCAGAAGCCGCTGTCCCAGTTGGCCGAGTACAGGATACGCGTGGTCGAGTTGAGCCGAAGGCCGTTGGGTCCGTTGCCAAATGCTTGCGCGCCACCCTGGTAAGGCGTCCAGGTGAGGCCGTCGCTCTCGGGTGATGTAAAGAAAGGCTTGTTGTAGGGTTCGCCCATGCACGCGCACGATGGGCTCGCATAGAAGCTCTTGCCGTCGCCCTGCACGCCGAAGTACTGCGCGGAGGGGAGCTTGCTGAGTAGCTCCCAGGTGACGCCGTTGTCCCTGCTGCGCGCAGGGTATTGGTTCGCCCCGGAGTAAAGAACGCCATCCTTGGTGTAGTAGATGCTGAGAGCGCCGTGAAAGCCGTTCAGCGTACCGACTTTCGTCCAGGTCGCGCCCGAGTCGGTGGTCCTGTGAAATCCCGTTCCGTCGGTCGTGACGAGCCAGGTCTTGTTGTCTCCGATCTTCTTGGCCGGATCGTAGAGGAAGTTGATGCCCATCGAACCGCCGGTCCAGGTGCTGACCGGCGGATGCACGATCCAGGTGTCGCCGCCGTCGGGGCTCTCGAGGATTCCGCCGTTTTGCAGACCCGGCCACCAGGAGTGCGAGCCGACGAGAATGTGCCGGAAGTCCGAGGGGTCCACGGCGATGGTGGTGACGTCGCCGGTGGTCATCTTGGCGACGTCGTTGAAACCCTTCGGGCGAACCCACGTGTTGCCCGCGTCTTGCGATACCCAGAATCCGAGCGTGGTGCCGCGAACGCCCTGCGTCGCATAGAGGTGATTGGAATTGCAGGGATCGACCACGACGCGCGACGGCGTATCGAGGTCGCGATGTCGCCGACCTTGGTGGGATCGCCGAGCCTCGCCCAGCTCGTTCCGCCATCGGTCGTTTTCCACATCCCGCGCTGATCGGAGCAAAGATAGATGGTGTAGGGATGGCTCGGATCGACGGCGAACGACGGCGTGCCAAAGGTGCCCGTCACGTCGAGCCCTGCGGGGGTGATGTTTTTCCACACGCCTGGCGTGAGCACAGGAGGGGTACCGGACGGTGGCGCGCTCGCTCCCGCATCGGCTGAGCCTGGGCAAGCGATCTCGGTCCCCGGCGAGCCACCTGCGTCGGCGGCTCCGTTGATCGAGGCTCCCCCCGAGCCGGCGTGTCCGCCCGGCACACCGACGCCGGCGCTGCCGTTCGGTCGTCCGGCCTGGGCGCCCCCGCTCCCCACATCGACGGCAGCTCCCGCGGCGCCGGCTGCCGTCTCGTGGCTTCCGGCGAGACCCGCACCGCCATTTCCTCCCGATCCGCTCGTGACATCGTCGGCCGGCGCATCGCTGCCGGACGAGCTGCAAGCGACGAGCAAAACAGCCAGGCACCCGTGTATTGAACGCATCATCACCGAGAAGCTAGCCCTGCCC
>JBBSDY010000375.1:0-4987 GCA_038240245.1 Polyangiales bacterium | reverse complement strand
TGCTGGCGCTGCGCGTGGCCTCGCTCGATCTCGACGAAGCAACGTGCTGGCAGGTCGTCGATGCGCTCTTTGCCGCCACCTGGGGGGGAGGCGCGGGCATCGAAAATCCCGACCAGATCGTGGCGGCGCTGCGAACCGGGGGCCTCGACCCGAGACCGCTGCTGACCCGGGCCACGGGCCCCGACGCCAAGGAGCGGTTGCGCAAGAGCACCGCCGAAGCACTCGCGCGAGGGGCGTTCGGCGTGCCGACTTGCTTCGTCGACGGCGAGATGTTCTTCGGCTTCGATTCGTTTCCGGACATCGAGACGTTTTTGCGTGGAGAAGACCCCGCCGCCAAGAGGCCCGACATCGTCGAAGGCTGGACGGCGTTGCCAGCATCGGCCACGCGCTCCAAGTCCGGCTGACGCCCGGCTCTTGGTCCCTGCCATCGGCGATGGGCTCTCGCCCGACTATTGCGCGTTGCCGGACTTGTCGCAGGTGTAGAACACGGACCACGTGCCATCGGCATTCGACACGTTGCCCGGATAGGCGCACGTCGGGCGGCAGCAGTCCTGCATCGTCGTCGTGTGGTAGCCGGTCAGGAACGACGCATCGGCCGTCGCCGCGTTTTGTGCGGCAGGATTGGCCTTGGGCAATCCCTGGCTGTTGAGCTTGCAACCGGTGACCCGGGTCAAGCTCTCGGGGCATTCCACGCGCTTGGCGCGCACGTTCCAGTTCGTGTGGTAGTGGCTCTCGGGCAGGTTGGTCTCGACGCACGAGCCGCGGCTGGTGCTCTGGTTGCTGGCCGACGCGCTCGAGCCGATGAGATCGCACTGCGATCCCACGTAGCTCTGGCACGTGGTCGACGAGACGCTCGCCAGCGTGTATTTCGAATTCGCGGCGCACTGACTGTAGCGCGTCGCCCGGACACCCCCGGTGTAGTCGCCCCCGAGATCGGGGAACTTGTCGTACATTGCGTTTCCGCCGGTGCATCCGTTGTTCGCGCCGAAACCGCCCGCCGCCATGTAGATGTCGAAGGCCTTGCCGCCGCCCGCGGCCGTGTTGAAGGTCTGCACGATCATCGGTTTGGGGACCGGGAGACCGCTCGTATTGTCGACTGATTCGAAGACGAGCTGGTAGCACTGACAACAGGTATTGCCGTTGTCGAGCCCGCCGTTGTCGGCATCATGTCCCACCGTGCCGTAAACGAAGGGCGGATCGGGCATGCCCCAGTCGTCGAGCGCCGCCTGCTTGAGCTCGGGGCTAAAGACCATCGAGCGCGCGCACATATAACCCGGTCCACCGCCGCACGAGCTTCCGATGGTGTTGCTCTTGTTCGGCGCGTTGATCTTGTAGTTGGGGCACGCGGGACAGGTTCCGCCGCAGTCGATCCCGGTCTCGGTGCCGTCTTTCTTGTCGTTGAGACAAGGCGGCGCCGTGCTCATCATCGTGGCACCCGCGCCGCCTCCGCTATCCGGCTTGGCGCCGGCGGTCCCCGCGTCGGTGCGCGCGCCGCCCGCTCCCGCCGAGCCCCCGTCCGGCCGCGCGCCGCCGGCGCCGATCTCGGTGCTTCCTGCAGGACCGCCCTGATGGGAGACGCCGCTCCCCGTGGCTTGCGCTGCGCCACCGACGCCGCTGGTGACTTGAGCTCCGGTATGTCCTCGATCCGAGCCGGCGGTGCTGCTGTCATCGGGGCGCTGGGCCGAATCATCGGACGCACATCCGTGGAAGGCGGCGAACGACAGCCAAACAGCGCACGCGGCCAAAGAAAAGCTTCCCCCGCGAGTCGGGTGCTTCTTCATGTGAGTTTCTGCCTCCAGATAAGAATCGAAAGACTAAGAATGAAACGCGTACCACGCGGCAACACGTCTATCGACCGAAAAATCATCGGTCATCCGGCATCACGCGAATTGTTCGCCGCCACTGGTGCGAAACGCGTCACTTGAGGTCGAGCAGGGGCCTGACTGTGCTCTGGGCGATGGCGAACGTGGCTTCGACGCCTTCGCGCCGGATGTAAAAGACGCTCGTTTCGCGCCAGACATCACCCCGGCCCACCGCGATCTTGACGGTCACCGGGGCGGCGTCAGGCGCCCCGGTTTGGACCGCCAGCTTGAGCAGGGGCTTGTCGAATCCCTCGTCCTTGTGCGCGCCGCCGAGGTGCACCACGCCCTCGGTGCGAGCGCTGGAGAGGAGGCTCTTCGCCGTCTCGAGCCGCACGGCCGCGAGGACGGCATCGCCCAGTCGAACCTCACGAACACTTTTGGGATCGAACATGAAGTACGAACGATCGATGGCCCACGACTCGATCGTGCGCGCGCCGGCATGGGGCAGAACGAAGACGCCAGGTTGATCGGTGCGGCGGGCAAACGCGCCTCCCGCGGTGGCGCGGCCGACCTCGACACGGATCTTGTGGTCGCCGAGCTCGAGGTCGTACTTGGCACGCGGCTCGGCGAGGCCATAGGACCCATCGTCGGCATCGGCCACCCAGCGTTCGGCGCGCAATGAGCTGAGCGCCTCGGTGAGCTGGCTAGCGAGCCCGGCATCGGTGGTCATGCCTTTTGGCTCTTCCATCGTGAACTCGCCCGACGCGGAGCGGCGAAGCACCTGGTGAACGTCTCCCGCGTCGACGGCGATCCGGCGCACCTGGGCGGCGGGCTCTTCGATGACCTTGAGACTGCGCAGCGAGAAGCTCGAGGGCACCAGAGCCTCGGCCGACTCGGGCGTCAGACGAAGCACCGCACCATCGACGAGACGACGCGCATACCAGGCGCCGTCGGCGGCTTTCACTCCGAGCTCGATCGACTCGATGGTCGCCTCGCCGTCGCCGCCCCCCGTCCTGGTCAGCGTAGCCGTGGCACGCGGGGTAGCGAGGCCGAGCTTGTCGGGTGCCGCGGGGGAAATGATCTCTTCGCCCACGAGATCGTGCAGCCTTCGAGCGAAACCCTGGCCAACGTCGTTGTCGACCGTGCTGTCGGTCGGCGCGCGCAGGTGCCAGCCCGTTCCGAGTCGAGCGAGCTCGAGCTTCTTGTCGCCCGACGACAGAGCGATCTGCTCTGTCTCGTCGGTGCGTAGCGAGAAGAGATGCCGATCGACGAGCTTGCCCAGCGGGATCGACAGCGGATCGAGCGCTCCCCTGGGGACGCACGCCGCTTTCTTGGGCGGTGGCTCGACGCGTAAGGTCACCACGTCGTCGGGATGCCCAGGGCACGCCCCGCCGATGTCCAGCATCGCCCGCGCACCCAGCGCGGGCACCAGCGTCAGACGAACCTTGCTTTCGGCCTGGGAAAGGGCCTGCTCGGCTTCGGCCTGAGCGACGAACGACTCGGCGCGCACATCGGCCAGCGACGCGAGAACACGATCGAATGCGTCGCGATCGACCCGAACGTTCTGATCGTTGGAGAGTACCGCCCATCCACCCCATGGGCCCTTGACGAAGTGCCGCGGTCCGCCCGCTCCATCGAGCGAGATCTCGGCAAGAGTCGACGAAAGGTACGGAATCAAAGTGCGCCCGCGGTACGCGTCGCGCGGTAGCGAGAGCTCGGTGACCAGATCGCGCGCCACGACCGAGAGCCCGTCTCCCTCGACCTCGGCGTAGGCGGCGCCGGGCGGTAGCGGGGACTCGCCGCCGATGTCGAGCCGGTACTTGAGCGAACCCATGGCCAGGGTGACGCGCAGACGCGGCGCATCGAGACCCATGTCGTGGCGGCTCTGCGCGCCATCCAACCGTCGCTCGGGCGTGGCGAACTCGAGCACGGCGAGCAGCTTGTCGACAGCGGGCTGATCGGCGAGCTCCCCGTCCACGTAAAACAGCGAGTCGCCCGCATCATCCGGCCGTCGGGTGATGCGAATAGGTTGGTCCAATCGCGAGCCCGAAGCATCACCGGGGCGGGCCTGGATGACGATCTCGCTGATTTCCGCGCGACGGTACGCCTTGAACAGGTTGCGCTTGCGAGCGTCGGCTTCGCCGGTCGTCACGCGACCGCTGTCGACCACGTAGAGGTAGGCGCCGAGGGCCACGACGAGCGCAGCCATCGCAATCGAAACCAGATGACGCCGAACCGAAAGAGCCAACCCTATCCTTTCTCGTCGGCGGCGCCCGCATCGCTGATGCGGCGGCGAAGGTAGACCGCCAACCCGAGAAGCACGACCGCGCCGGGCATGTAGACCATGCTGTAGCGCAGGACTTCGCCGAGCGATGCCTCGTTGATGCGAGCTCCCGCCACGGCCGGCTTGTCGGGCACGTCGACAATCGGTGGTCGCGCGGCGAGAAACGACAGGGCGCTCTCGGTGAAGATGGCACCTCCTCGCAAAACGCGCTCTTGCCAGCTTTGACCGAGTGCCAGGCTGGTCGTGCCCACGACGACCATGCGCGGGCCGTGAGCTGCTCCCACCGCCTTGGTGGGAAGCTCGGACGCCATGGCCAGGATGAGAGGTCCACCGCGATCGCCGGCTGTCCGTTCGGGAGCGCCGCCTTTTTCGGCCCAGCCGAAGAAGTCGGTCATGCCGAAAGCGTCCTTGCTCGTGATGAGCAGCTCGGCGGCCGAAATGGACGCGCCAGGCGCATGCGAAAGCGAGCGCGTCGCGGTCATCAGGATCTTGAGATCGCGGTTCTTCTCGCCGACCAGCCCCTCGGTGATGGCGTGCGCCTTGGGCTCGGCCAAAAACTGCTCACCGAATCCACCGGGCAGCTTGCGCGCAGGATCGCCCTCGAACACGAAGTCCTCGTCCATGGCAATGCCGGCCGCCGACGTGACCGCGTCGAGCCCGAGCGGCAGCATGCGTCGCTTGTCGGAGTCGGGAATGGGGCTCGAGAGGATGAAGAGGTTTCCGCCCGCCACGAACCACGCCGCCACGCGCGCGGCGTCATCGGCTGCAAAAGGCTGGGCCGGGCCAGCGATGACGGCCACGCGGCAACCCTTGAGCGGCTCGGGGTTGCCGGGGAGCGACGTGTCGATCTCCTCGGCGTCGAAATTGTTCTTCTTGAGGCGCGAGGCCAGCTCGCCGAGCC
>JBBSDY010000374.1:0-4999 GCA_038240245.1 Polyangiales bacterium | reverse complement strand
GGTGACGAGCAGTAGTGTCACATGAGCGATCGCAAGAGTGTGGCTGCGATGATCGGCGATGGCCTGCGAGAAGGAGGCGTCCTGGTCGCTGTATTCGGGATGCTCGACAAATTCGTCCACGGTGAGGGTCCAACGACCACCTGGACGACCGCGGTCGTGGCGACGAGCTTGTCATTGTTCCTCGTTGGAAGCACACTAGAACGGCAGAGGCTTTGATGGGACAATACACATCGATTGTCGGACTCGTTATTTGGGGTGCAATACTTGGCACCGCCGGTTTCATTGCCGCTGCCCGCGAGCGCGCCCAGGCCCGACGGCAAACCAACCAAGCTTCTACATCAAGGTAGTGCGTCGCACACGCACTACCCGCCGCAAAGAAACCATCTGTCCTTGGGCGTTACCCTCGATCCCCTGGCTCTGCTTGGCGCCTTGGCGGCTCCTCTTCTTTGCCTTCTAGTGCTTGCGCCCCTTGTTGTCGGGCAGCGGGGGGGGCACCGTCTTGCCGCCGCGCTTGACCGAAGCAGGGAGGCCCGGAAGCGTGGCTTTGCTGCGCAGGGCCATGTTGCCCGCGTTCTCGGTCTCGAAGAGATCGTCGTCGGGACGCTGAAAAACGTGGGTGACCTCGGCGGGATCGGGCTGCGACTCGCTGATCGCGGCGTCGATCACGACGTCGAGATCGTCGGGGCTCTCGCTCGCCGGAACGCTGACCGGATTGTCGAGCCAGTCGCCCTCGGGCGAGGAAGGAGCCTCGAGCTCCTTCAGCAACGCGTCGTCGGGCGGCGAGAGCAGACCGTCGATGCGCGGCGGCACTTCGTCGCGCGACGGGGCGTTGAGACCGTCTGACCATGACGGCAGAACCGACGGCCGTCCCGGCTTGAGCGCGGGCGGCGGCTCGGAGAGCCTCTTGGCTTGATCCGAATTGCGCAGGCGCGGCTCGGTGTCTTCGTCGGCCTTGAACCGGTCTTTGACGAGCGTGTTTTTCTGGGCGAACGAGTCGATGGCCGACAGCAAGACGGCGTTCGATGTCTTCGCAACGAGCGTCGACCAGCCGAGCGCAGTGAGCAGCCCTTTGGGCGAGCCGTCGCCCGATTCGTGGATCTTCTTGATCCAGTCGGCGAGCTCCGTCTTGCTCATGCCCTCGACGAGGACATCGGTGCCGTGCAGCTTGCCGCCGCCGCTTTCGAGCACGTCGAAGAACCACCGAGCGTCGAATAGCCCCAGATCGTAGCCCGTCTCGAGGGCGCGCTGGATCGAGTATTTGGTCTGCTTGCCACCGCGCCAAAACTTCCACCAGTCGGCGAGCTCGGCCCAGGCGATGACGACATCGGCACTGACGCCGTCTTCGAAGGTTTGATCGTCGATGTCGCCGGCCACGAATGCGTCGTGAACGACCGCGCGCACCCGCGCGTCGTCGTCGCGCATGGCCGCCTTGCGACCCCGGATGCCCCACGATGCGATGATGGGGCCGCGGATTTCACGCGGAAGGAACTTGAGAATGCGATCGCGCGAAAGAGCTTCGTCGTACGGGAAGAAATGCTCGCGGAAATCGTGCTCCGAGCGAATCCGGCCTTCCGGGGTTCGTCGGTCTTTTTCGAGCGCCAGACAGAATTTCGTGACTGCGGCGTTCAGATCGTTGGTCGGATGCTGTTGTTCGTCCACCTGTCACCTCGCGAAGTCGGGACGAGGAGTCTCGCAGACCTCAGTAGGTAGAGCAATGGTGGTGTTACGCTCGCATGTAGGGAAGCGACGCGGCGACCGAGCGAATCTGGTCTTTGGCCTCGAGGAGCTGCCCGATCGGATCCCAAAGCCCCTTCTGCAGGGCTTCACTGGCCCCTGGCTTGATGCCGAGAGGCCAGCCAAGGTCGTCGCCCGCTCGCACCACGCCCTCGACGAGATCGACGGTGAGCACGGTGTCAGGGCGCGATTCGACCCTCTTGGCAAGCTGATCGAGGTCGGCGCGGGCCAGCGATACGCACGGAATGCCCAGCGCGATCGAGTTACCGAAGAAAATTTCAGCAAAACTTTCCGCCACGATGGCCTTGAAGCCTCGCTTGGCGATCGATTGTGGCGCGTGCTCGCGCGAGGATCCGCACCCGAAGTTGCGGTCGACGACCAGAATCGACGCTCCGGCGAACCGCGGATCGTCGAGAGGATGACCGGTCTTCGATCCGTCTTCGCGAAAACGGACATCCTTGAACAGGTGTTCCCCTAGTCCGTCGAACGTCACGCACTTCAAGAACCGGGCGGGGATGATGCGATCGGTATCGATGTCCTCACCCGCAACGTGAACACCTCGACCTACGACTCTTTCAATCTTGGCCAACGCCATGACTACCTCCGTATCGAGAAAACTTCGCGGGCGTCGGCAACGGCGCCGCGGACGGCGGCGGCGGCTACCATGACCGGGCTCATGAGAATGGTTCGACCGGTGGGACTGCCCTGGCGGCCTTTGAAGTTGCGGTTGGATGACGATGCGCAGAGCTCGTTGCCGATGAGCTTGTCGGGGTTCATGGCCAGGCACATCGAGCAGCCGGGCTCGCGCCACTCGAAGCCCGCGTCGCGGAAGATCTGGTCGATTCCCTCGGCTTCGGCGGCCTTGGCCACGTCCATCGAGCCGGGGACCGCGAGCGCGCGCACGGAAGAAGACACCTTGCTGCCCTTCAGGTAGCGCGCGACCTCGCGAAAGTCGGAGAGACGTCCGTTGGTGCAGCTACCGATGAAGGCCACATTGATGGGCGTGCCCTCGATGGGATGGCCGCCCGAGAGCTGCATGTACGAAAGGGCCTCTTCGACGAGCGAGCGCTCGGCCGCATTGGGCGCCTGGTCGACGGTGGGGATGCGTTCCTTGACCGAAATGGCCTGCCCGGGATTGATGCCCCAGGTGACCGTGGGCGCGATCTCGGCGGCGTCGATGCGAACGACGTCGTCGTAGCGGGCGTCGGCGTCGGAGGCGATCGACTTCCAGTAAGCGAGCGCCTTGGTCCACGCGTCACCCTGCGGAGCGTAGGGGCGGCCCTTCATGTATTCGAAGGTCTTCTCATCGGGGTTCACGTACCCGACGCGCGCTCCGCCTTCGATGGACATGTTGCAGAGGGTCATCCGCTCTTCCATCGACAGCGCTTCGATGGCCGGGCCGGCGTACTCGTAGGCGTAGCCCGTGCCACCAAACACACCGAGACGGCGGATCACGTGCAAGATGATGTCCTTTGCGTAGACGCCGGGGCCGAGCTTGCCGCTCACCTCGATGCGTCGGACCTTGAGCCGCGCGAGCGCCAGGCACTGCGTGGCCAGCACGTCGCGCACCTGCGTGGTGCCGATGCCCATGGCGATGGCTCCGAACGCGCCGTGCGTCGAGGTGTGCGAATCGCCGCAGGCGACGGTGATGCCGGGCTGGGTGAGGCCGAGCTCGGGGCCGATGATGTGCACGATGCCCTGGCGCCCGGAGTCGACGTCGAAGAACGTGATCCCGAACTCCTGGCAGGCGTCTTTCAGGGCCTTGACCATTCCCTCGGCGAGGTTGTCCTGAAAGGGCCGTTTGCGATTGTCGGTGGGGATGATGTGATCGACGGTGGCGAACGTTCGCTCGGGCATCATCACGCGAAGTCCGAGATCGCGCAGCATGCCGAATGCCTGGGGGCTGGTGACTTCGTGGATGAGGTGCAGCCCTACTATAAGCTGCGTCTCGCCTCCCGGCAGCGTCCGCACCGTGTGCACGTCCCACACTTTGTCAAAAAGGCTTTTGCCCATCGGTTCCTCTGCCCAGCACTGTGCCGTCCGGCGTCTATTTAGTAAAGTGAAAGTTAATTTCATCTATGTTAAGTTTGACTACATGATCGATCCGACCCTCGTCCCTGCGCTCCAAGACGTGCTCATGGTGGCACGCACCGGATCAGTGGCCGGGGCCGCGCGGCAGCTGCACAAGACGCCCTCGGCGGTAAGCCAACAGCTTCGCCGCGTCGAGGAGCACTTCGGTGTCGAGCTCTTCGAGCGTGCGGGGCGCGGAGTCCGGCTCAGCTCGAGCGGCGAGTCCGCTCTCTTCGCCATCAACCGCATGTTCGACGAGGCCGAGGCTCTTTTCGGATTTCTCTCCGGCCTCGCGGGCAGCGCCGTGACTACGTTGCGCGTGGCGGCCAGCGACTACCTCGGCAAGGGGCTTCTCTTGCCGGTCATTCGCGAGCTGCTCTCGCACAAGGCCCCCCTGCGGTTCGAGATCACGACGATGCACTCGCTCGATGCGCCTCGCTCGGTGGTGCGCGGAGAGGTCGACTTTGCCGTCATCACCACGCTCGAAACCAACGAGGGCGTCGATGAGCGCCCCCTCTTTACGCAGCCATTTTTGTGGGTCGGGCCGCGCATCAAGGGCGAGCGCGCGCGTCTCAAGGATCGCATCGTGCGAGAGCCGCTCTTGCGTCTGGCCGCGGGCAGCCAGGGCCGGCGCCTCCTCGATGCTTACCTCGACGAGCAAGGTATTCGACCGGCGTCGACGATCGACGTCCCGAGCGTCTCGTTGATGCTTTCGTACGCATCGGGGGGCCTGGGCGTGGGGCTCGTTCCTGCGCTGGCGCTGGACGAGGTGCCTCGATCGCGCATCGTCGCCGAGCTGGCCGCGGTGCGCGCGCTGCCCGTCAAGCTCGTGTACCGCAAGAATTACCGGCTGACGCCGGCGACCACCAAGTTCGTCGAGCGCGTCGTGGCGGTGGGCAAGAAGGCCGCGCAGGGCCTCTTCGAATGGCAGTAAAGACGCCGAGAATGGGGTACGATCGAGTCGATCCGCGCAGTGACGGCGGGCCGCAACGATCGTTTCCGTCGAGGGCTCCCATGAACATCGCAACGCTGACAGGACTCCGTCGGGCGGTTTTGGGTGCGGTTCTGTTGGCCACGGCTTGCAGTAGCGCCGCCGCGGGAAGCGACAGCACCGGGGTCAATTCGGGCACGGGCACGGGCACGGGCGCGGGTTTGGGCACGGGCGCGGGCACGGGCACGGGTATGGGCGCCGGTG
>JBBSDY010000373.1:0-5001 GCA_038240245.1 Polyangiales bacterium | reverse complement strand
TCGGTGGATTCCTCATGAAAAAGGTCCACCCCCTCCTCGACCGCGAAGCTCGAGAAATGCTCAAGCGCTCCGGCGCCGTCCCCCGGCGCATGGAAATCAAGCGTCTCTAGCCGCTCAAAGGGTGGCTTTGGCCAGGGGACGCAGGGAGATCTCGGGGAGGAGCTCGGCAAAGGAGACCACGCTGGTATCGGGCAGGTCGACCTCGATGAGCTTGCGGACGAAACGGCGGATGTCCGGCTGGGTGAGGATGACGTTGCCCGCGCGGTCGGGCGAGGGAGCCTGGGACAGCGCACGACGAATCGCGGCGACGACGTCGCGACCCGCCGCCGGTGCCAGCGTGAGAAAGCTGCCCGCGGCGGTCCTGGTGATGGCGTGTCGGATGGCCTCTTCGATCGCTGGATCGAGCAAGAAGACCGAGAGCTCGGGGCGGCCGCCCGTGAGCCGGTAGGTCGTTGCCCGTCGAAGCTGGCCGCGCACGAACTCGGTCAGGTTGAGGGGATCCTTTTCGGTGGCCGCGACCGTCGAGAGTGCCTCGAGAATGGCACGCAGATCGCGAATGCTCACCTGCTCTTCGGCCATGCGTCGCAGAATGTCGGCCAGGAGCGACAGGCTCACGGGCTTGGGGATTGTCTGGCGCACGAGCGCCGGTGCCACCTGCTCGAGCTGGTCGAGCAGGTGTTGGGTCTCCGCAATTCCCACGAAATCCGCGGCGCGCGAACGCAGCAGCGTCAATGACGAGCGTTCGATCTCGGCGATCGCCTCGCCGCGATCGCCGCCCGGCGCGAGGACGATGACCTTGGCGGGGACCTCGAAGAGCGAGATGACGGCGTGCCGCTCGGGAAGCGCGTCGCTCATTCGCACCCTGGCCGCGGGCAGGGGAACGCCGAGATCGGCGAAGATCTTCTCGCGGATTTTCTGGGTGGTACCGAAAACGCCCGACCGGACGATCTGATCGCCGCGGGTCTCGTCCTCGAGCAGCGGCGCCAGATCGGCGCTCAGATCAATCGACCAAGGGACGACGAGCGGCAAGAAGACGGGACCGCGCCTCGTCCCGGCCTGCTCTCTGCGCGTCGGCTCGGCCGCTGCCCGCTGGGTCTCGAGGTGGATTTGCTGCGTCCGCGCACGAGCCACAAGAAGGAGCACGACTCCCAGGATCAAAAACGGCACGGTCGGCAGACCGGGAACGAGCGCCAGACCCAGGACGAAGAGCCCCGCCACCTGCAGGGCCTTGGGAATGCCCAGAATCTGTCGCGCCAGCTCGGTGCCCAGCGACGTGTCGGGATCCTCGCTGGCGACGCGGGTGACGAGGATGCCGGCCCCGGTGGAGAGCACCAGCGCGGGGATCTGCGTAACCAGGCCATCGCCGATGGTGAGAAGTCCGTAACGCTTGAGGGCCATCTCTACCTCGAGGCCACGCTGGCCGACGCCGATGGCGAGCCCGCCCAAGATGTTGATGAAGGTGATGATCACCGAGGCGATGACGTCGCCCTTGACGAACTTCATCGCGCCGTCCATCGCGCCGTAAAACTGCGACTCGCGCGCGAGCTGCCGCCGGCGACGGCGGGCTTCGTTGCCGTCGATGGCGCCCGATCGCGCCTCGGCGTCGATGGCCATCTGCTTGCCGGGCATGGCGTCCAGCACGAAGCGCGCCCCCACCTCGGCCACGCGCTCCGAGCCCTTGGCGATCACGACGAACTGGATGATCGTGAGAATGAGAAAGACGACCGCGCCGACGATGTAGTTGCCGCGAACGACGAACTGCCCAAACGATCGGATGACCTCGCCCGCGTTGGCCTGCAGCAGGATCAACCTCGTCGACGAGACGTTGAGCGCCAGCCGAAAGAGCGTCGTGATCAGCAGGAGGGTGGGGAAGGTCGCGATGCTGATCGCGTCGGGTGCGTAGAGCACCACCAACAAGATCGCCACTGCCGCCGACAGATTGGAAGCGAGCAGGATGTCGAGCAGCCAGGTGGGCAGCGGCACCACCATGAGCGCGACGACCAGCACCACGAGGATGGCCAGCCCCGCATCCGCGCCACCCAGCTTCGATAGCGGTAGCGAGGACCGTAACGAACGCGCCTGGCCGGCCATGATTAGCTCGGCGCGCCGAACATGGCGACCACGCCGGTGTACAGGTGCATCGCCGGACGCAGACCGAGGGGACCAATCTCGAAGGTGGAGAACATGCCCGCAAACGGCACGTTGGGGAATCGCTCGCGCACGATGCGGGTGTCGACGTCGCGCTCGCCGTAGAGACCCATCCCGCGCCCCGCGCACGTCATGAGGATTCCGAACTGGGGCGCAGCACCGGCTAGCTGCCGTGAGAGCTCGCGCATCGAGCTGGAGAGCTCGGCGCGCGCCGCTGTGGGGTCGCATATGGCGAAGCTCATCAGCATGCCGGGCAGCGCTTCGTCGGTGACCACGACCGATTTGCGCGTCGGATCGACGCCGCGAATCCCGCGCACCAGAATGCCGCGAGATCCCGCGGTGTCCTCGGGGTGGGCGAGCGCGGTGAGCACCAAGGGTCGGCCGGAGAGCTCACGCGTGCTGGCGGTCAATACGTCGAGGGCCGGCTCACCTCCCAGCCGAAAGATCATGGCGCCGCGCGCCTCGGTGATGGGTGTCAGGGGCCCGAGCAGACGGCAAGCCGATGCCGTGCGCACGGCCGGTCGGCCCACGCCGCGGACGACGAGTCCTACCACGCCGCCCCGCGTGGGCTTCTGATCGGCGCTCGAGGTCCACGCTCCGCCGGGCAGAGTGCCTCCCCCGAGAACCATCGCATGCGAGCCGAATCGGGCGAGATCGTCGAGAGCGTGGGGCGAGAAGCCCTGTGGCTCGGCCATCAGAAAAACCGTTCCCGAAGCGTCGCCCAGCGCGGCCGCGACTTGCTGCGCGAGCATGCCGCCGATCTCGTCAGTCGCCGTCTTGGGAGGGACGAAGAGCGGGGTGACCGTGCCGCCGCGCCAGATGAGGCCGCTGAGGGCGGAGGTCTGCTCGTGCTCCGCGCGCTCGGTCAAGACGCCGGGGCTCGACGCAAGGATCATGGGAATGTCGCCGAGCTCGGCGCGCAGGGTGAGCAGCGCCTTGTCGCCCATCTCCGACAGGGGACCCGACGCAAACAGGATCGCACCGCTGGGGGTGCCGACGGTCGCCACCGCTTCGCGAGCCGGCGCCACGATGGCCGAGACCTCCGATCCCAGCGCGCAAAAGCTCGCGGCGCTTTGCACGGGCGCTGGACGCGAGCTGCGCGCAGGGCCCGGCGGCATGGAGGGGGGCTGGCGGGTGCTCATGGCTGCCGAAACAAGGAGCGTAAGGAGATGTGCGCTTCTCGGCAACCTCATTAAGCGGCAAGAGAGTCGGGCGGGCGCCCTGCGGGGGCCTTCCGGCCCGTTTTGCCGTCAAACCCCTCTCGTCTGGGCCCACTTTGACCTATCCTGCGGCGACGCATGCCGGGACCACCCCTGACCATCACGTCGTTTGGCGCAACCGATGTTGGGAGAAAGCGCCAGTCGAACGAGGACGCATTCCTGGTCGACGACGCCCTGGGTCTCTACGTCGTGGCTGACGGGATGGGCGGCCACGCGGCGGGCGAGGTAGCAAGTCAAGAAGCGGTCGAGACCATCTACGGAATGGTGAAGCAAGGTCTGAGGGCGTTGCCGCAGATTGTGGGAACACTCACCAACGAGCACGCGCGCTCGGCTTGCCGGCTTCTCGAGGGTGCGGTGCAGGCTGCGACGTACATGGTCTTCGCGCTGACCGAGCTGGATCGTGACAAGTCCGGGATGGGCACCACCATCAGTGCGCTCTTGTCGCTCGGCGAGTACGCCGTCACCGCGCAGGTCGGCGACAGCCGCATCTACCAGGTGCGCGAGGGCCAAGTGATGCAGATCACCGAGGACCACACGCTCATTTCGTGGCAGCTGAAGCAAGGGCTCATCACGCCCGAAGAAGCGCGCCGGTCTCCTCATCGCAACGTCATCACACGCGCCGTCGGCAACCGCGACTACGTCGAGGTCGATACCGGTCTCATTGCCCTCACCGCGGGCGACCGCTTCCTTCTTTGCTCCGACGGCCTGCACGGCTACTTGCGCGAAGACGAGATCTCGATCGTGACATTTCTCGAAGCCGAGCAAGCCGTCGGCCGGTTCATCGAAATGGCCAACGAGCGGGGCGGCAAGGACAACATCACGGCCGTGCTCGTCGAAGTAAAGTAGCGCCCTCCGCACCACCGGGGAAGCGATCGTTCGCATCCGTCGTTGTAAGGGTGATCCCGGCGAGTCGAAGGACGGTGGGCATAGCCGTTTAGTTGTCCGAAATCGTGTCGATTTGATAGCTGCCAAGGGGAGAGGAGCTCCGATGGATAAGCCGCGCGTGGGAGTCATCATGGGGGGAACTTCGGGCGAACGAGAGGTGTCGCTCCGGTCGGGTCACGCTGTCGCCGGTGCGCTCCTCGCACGGGGTCACGACGTCGTGCGGATCGTCCTTTCGGAGGGCGGTGATCCGGGACTCGCTCTTCGTCGCTCGGGCATCGACGTGGCGTTTTTGGCGCTGCACGGCCGCCACGGCGAAGACGGCTGCGTGCAAGGGCTTTGCGAGCTCTACGGCATCCCTTACACAGGCTCGAGCGTGCTCGCGAGCGCGCTCGCCATGGACAAGGTGAAATCCAAGGAGCTCTTTCGCCTGCACAATCTCCCGACGCCGCCGTACTACACGGTGTCGGCCGACGACGAGCTTGCCGATCTCGAAGAGCTGCACGGCTCTTTCGGCTTTCCGGTCGTCGTCAAACCACGAGGCGAGGGATCTTCGCTCGGCGTGACCAAGGCGAGCTCAGTGCCCGAGCTCGACAAGGCCGTGGTGACGGCGCTCGGGCTCGATGATCTGGTGCTGGTCGAGCGATTCGTTGCCGGCAAAGAGGTTCAGGTCGGCATTTTGAACGGACGGGTGCTCGGCGCCATCGAGGTGGCCCCCAAAAAAGGCATCTACGACTATGAGGCGAAGTAC
>JBBSDY010000372.1:0-5005 GCA_038240245.1 Polyangiales bacterium | reverse complement strand
AGCTGCGCGGTCACTGGCGCTGAAATGGTCGAGCAAGGCGTAAAAACGCGTGAGGGCTTCGCGAGCATCGAAGTCCTCGGGGGTCGCCTCGGTCTCGAGCGTCGCACCGTCGTCGGTCAGGCGCAGCCATCGACGCACACGTCGAGCTCGGATCTCGCCGCGCAGAGTGTTGATGGCGATGCGGAGGGCGAACATGCGCATCGCTTGCGGATCGCGAATCGTATGAAGCTTGCTGAAAAATTGGAGGAACACGTCCTGAACCAGGTCTTCGACATCATTTCGGCCGATCCCTCTCCGAAGAAGGCCACGAACCATCGGAGCGAATCGACGCCACAGGGCATCGACCGCTTCGGGGGATCGATCGAGCGCCTCGCGATGCAGAGCCACATCGTCGAGCTGGTCGACACGCCCCTTCGGGACAACCAACAACCGAGCTGTACCTTTACCGTCCGACACGCCGCCTCACAGTATATCCCAACGTGAAGGACAAAAACGGCCGCGCAAACGGCTCACAAATCGCCAGGAGCCTCCGGCGATGGGCCAGGCATCGCTATCGCTGAATCTGACCCTTGCCCATGCATCACTTTCCTGCGCCGTCAGCTTGCCAGCGTCCATCCTTTCTCGTGATGCGACCTTTGCGGACCTCGGGAATGGCCCTTGCCCTGTCCACCCTGGTGCTCAGCTCGGGCTGCGTTGGCGCGATCGGCGATTCCCCCACCCCCCAGAAAACGAACGGCTCTGCCGGGGATCCCTCGGGCGGTGACACGCCGGCGGCAACGGCTTGCGAGGGTGGGCCACTGCTGGCGCCGCGCCTGGTGCGTCTTGCTTCGTCCGAGCTGCGCGCTCACGTGCGTGCGGCGCTGCCCGGCGTCGACGAAATGCTCATTCAGGATATCGCCCTACAAGCCGATCATGTTGCCCCGATCACGGAGCGGGTCGTGGGGAGCGCCGATTTCGCCGCTTTCTATCATGCAGCCTTCTCGGTAGCCGATGCGTACGCCACGACGAGCGCTGAAGCAGGCACCTGTCGTACTGGATCGGCCGACGCGTGCCTGGCCGAGGTGGTGAACGCGGCGGTCACCAGGCTCTACCGGCGCGCGCCGACCGCTGAAGAGTGGTCGCAGGCGACGACTACCTTTCAATCGCTCTTCGCAACGCAGGGGGCAGCGAGCGCGGCCTCGGCTGTCATCGCGGCCGCGCTCTTGGCTCCTCAGACGATCTTTCACATCGAGGATGTCCACGCGGGCGCGGGTGTGGGCAAGCTGAGTCGGTCCATGGCGCTCGAGCTGGCTCGGTTTGCCTTCACCGGGCGCGCCCCCGAGCCCGAGGATGCAAAAAGCGTGGAGGGAGTGAAAGACGACGAGTTTCCTTCGGCGCTGGGCAAGCTGGTCGCGTCCTGGACACAGGCGCCGGAGTTTCGCGAACGCGGACTCGACTTCTCGGAGGACCGGTTCGGCGTGCAACACATGGCAGAGCTCAGTCGCAGCGATCCTGCATTTACGTCGCAGATCAAGACCGCTCTGACCGGTGAGTTCCGCGAGTACGTCGGGGAGTCGCTGTTTTCGCCGGACGGCAGTTTCTCCGCGTTGTTCACCAGGAGCCCTTCGCGTGTTTTCCCTGGGCTCGAAGGTTTCTACGACGCCGAGAGCAGCTCGCGGCGCAAGGGCATCCTCGGCCTCGCCAGCCTGCTCACCGCGCGGGCCGCGCCCGATGCGAGCAGTCCGGTGAAGCGCGGCATCATGGTTCGTGTCGATCTCCTGTGCGAGTCAGTCCCGCCGCCCATTGCCGGAGCGAGCTTCGACAAGGTCATGATCACGCCCGACATGCAAACGCGAGAGCGCTACGAAGCCCTGGCGGCGATTCCGCTCTGCACCAGCTGCCACAAAACCATCAACCCGCCCGGCTATCTCTTCGAAGAGTTCGACCAGCTGGGCCGCCATCGAAACACCGAAAAGGGCCGACCGATCAACGCCAAGGGTACGCTCCCTCCACCTTTCGGAGGACAACCCTATCCCGGCGTCGCGAGCTGGGACGGGGTGGTCCCCCTCGCGGATTGGATGTCGTCATCCCCCGAGGCTCGGACCTGTTTCGCGGCGCACTTCGTGAACTACGTGATGTCCGAACCCATACCAGGCGGCGCGAGCAACTGCCTGCTGCCTACCATCACCACGCGATTCCTGCGCTCCGGTCGCCTCGACGAGCTGTCGGCCGATTTGGTCAGCTCCGACCTCTTTCTCGACCGCTCGTCGCAAGGTGCACCATGAAGAAGCGACCATTGGCGCGTCTTGGGTTTCCCGCGATCGTCAACCTCCCCCGACGGGGCTTTCTGGCCGGTGGATTGAGCGCTCTCGGTTTGGCCGCGATACAGCATCGCGCCACCGCCCAGGCGGGGGGGCTCGCACCGCCGCGCTTCGTGTTCGTCTACACGCCTTGCGGGCGAGAGCCCTCGTGGCGCACCGATACGCCCGGTCCGAGCTTCACGCTCGCCCCAACGCTGCAAATGTTCGAGCCGTATCGCAACCGGATGGCCCTGATCGACGGCGTTACGATCGTGAACTTCGACTATGGGCTCTACAACGCGCACCTGGCCGGGGTGTGCTCGATGCTGAGCGGGCGAATCCCCCTCAAGGTACCCGGCGACGCGAACGGTGGCGTCCCGGCATGCGCTCAGCGCACCTTCGACCATCTTTTGGCCGATCGCATCGGGATGTCGAGCCCCATCCGCAACATCGTGCTTGGCGGGCTCGACAAGATCAACGACTTCGGCTCGCAGCAGGTCAGCTACACCGCGTCCAATCAACCGGAGCTACCCATCCACGAGCCCGACAGGGCGTTCGCGGCACTCTTTGCAGGCGCCGGATCGAATGCCCTTCCTGGCGACGCCCTCAAGAGGCAAGCGTGGGAAAAAGAAGCCCTGGGGCTCAGTCAGAGGCAAACGGCCGCCGTCAAGCGGCTGCTCGGCCAGCGAGAGCTCCAACAGCTCGAAGCCTACGAGTCGAACCTGAACAACGCGCTTCAGAGCGTCAGCGATCCGGCGACGTTCATGCCGTCGTCCAAGGCATGCAGCAGCGTGGACCTGCAACAGTTTCAAGCCGGATTGGCCGCCCCCGAATACCAGGGGCTTTCCACCCAGCAATACCAGGTGACGCACGATCTGCAGAGCCGGACCTTGGCAGCCGCGCTGGCGTGCGGTCGCACGCGGGTGGCTACCTACGTCATGGCGAGCCACTACAACTCGATGACGGTGCCCGGCGGCAGGCAGGCGGACCCCAAGCTCGTGGGCACCGCTTTTGCGGGGGCCCACCATCTTCACGACGACACCGCGTTCGATCACTATCGCGCCTTCGACAACTACTACGGTGCTCGCATCAAGTTCCTGCTCGACGAGCTCGACAAGTATCCCGAGGGCAATGGCACCGTGCTCGACAACACCATCGTCGTGTGGAGCACCGACATCGGCTGGACGCCGCTGGAGCACGACCACGAGCGGCACTTTGTCATCATGTTCGGTGGAGTGCCGGGCAAGAAGCTGAAGATGGGGCAATATTTGAAGATCCCCTACGAGATGGGCAAAGATCGCGTGGAAGGGCTCGCGAACCCCAAAAATCGCCGCTTGCACGAGGTGCTCTTGACCGTCGCGCAATCCATGGGCTTCACCGATCTGCAGGATTTTGCCGATCCGAAGTTCAACCAAGGCCCGATCGCAGAGCTCCTCGGCTAGGCTCTATCGCAAGTTCCGCGTTGGCCGGCCGGGGAGGGCGGAGAAGTAGGGGGAGCCCGCACACGACGGCCATCGAAACCACAATCTTTCAGTGCCAGAGGATCTCGCGGGCACCAGAAAGAAATCGCCGCCCGCTTGCCGACCAGCAGGACTCTCCTCGCATGGCAGATGCAGCGAAACCTTCTCGACGGCGCACGGGGAATGACCGCTACGGCAGGGGCGATGGGTCTCGCATCGATCCTTCTTTCTGCTTGCACGGGAAGCATCGGGCAACTCGGGACGCCGCAGGGGGAGCCCCGCGATCCTGCGGGTGGCTTGTCAGGCTCCGAGATGCCGTCACCTGCCACCCCCGGCGGGCCAGGCGAGCAAGGAGCCGCCGTCGATCTGTCGAGTGGATCGCTCTCCACTTTGTGCAACGCACCCACCGTCGGACCGGCGCGCCTGTGGCGCCTTTCGCGCGATCAGATTGCACGGACGATCAAGGCCGCGCTCGGCGTCGATGTGAAGCCCGCTCAGCTTGCCGCGTTCAATGACGGAACGGGTGCGCTCTTCAGCAACGAGACGGCAACTTTGACCGTTCACAAGGCGGACGCCACCTCGTGGGCGCTCAGCGTGAGCGATCTCGCCGCGGCGGCACTTCCCGGAGTGAAGGCAGCCAAGACTTGCGCCGACCCATCCATGGCGACGTGCGCACCGGCCATGATCGATGCGCTGGGCGCCAAGTTGTTCCGACGCCCACTGTCGACCGATCAGAAGGCGCGCTACGCCAAGCTCTACACCGATACGTTGGCGTCCAGTCCGGGCACGGCCGGCGGCGATGCAGCGATCACCGCGGTGCTTTCGGCGCTTCTGCAGTCGCCTTACTTCCTCTATCGCACCGAGGTCGGCGTGCCCGTGGGCGATAAGCCGCATATCGCTCGACTCACGAGCTACGAGATGGCGTCGGCGCTCTCGTATACACTGTGGCAAACGGCGCCGGACACCGAGCTCTTGCGGGCCGCGGGCGCCGGCGAGCTCGATACGCAAACGGGCATCCGCCAGCAGGCGACGCGCATGACTGCCGATCCGCAGTTCGGTGGTTTCTATGGCGCGATGCTGGCCGATCTGACGCACGCGTCGCAGATGGCCAGCCGCGAGGGCGCGGACAGCGTGCCCAACATCGCCGCCGTGATCAGCGGGTACAACAGCGAGCTCGACGGATTCTTGCGGGCGGTCATGACAGAGAAGCCAACCCTCGACGAGCTTCTCACGCGCCGTCACCTTTCCATCAGCGGCGACGTGCTT
>JBBSDY010000371.1:0-5014 GCA_038240245.1 Polyangiales bacterium | reverse complement strand
TGCGCCTCGGCTTGCGTGATCTCTTCGCGGCGGGCGCCATTTTGGAGCTCGCGCACCCGCTGCTCGAGGCCCTGCCGCGTTGCGGCCGCCGCGTGCAGTCGGGACTCGAGATCGTCGACGGATGCCACGGCCACCGCGCCCTCTGCGAAGAGCGCTCTCTCTCGAGCAACGTTCTTCTCGAGGAGACTCTCGGTCGCCTGCGCGGCGCGGAGCTGCGCTTGCATCGATCGCACCTCTTCGGGTCGGCTGCCCGCGCGCAGGAGCGCCACCCCGGCTTGCGCAACGCGCGCTTCGGCCTCGCGCCCCTCGCGTGCTGTGCGCTCGAGCGTGTCGTCGATGGTGGCCAGGACATCGCCCGTGTGAACGGCCGCGCCTCGTTGAACATTCACCGCCGTGAGCCGGCCGCCGACCTCGAAGCCGAGCGCGCGCTCGTCGAGCTCGATCACACCTTGCAGGGCCCCGGCGTGCTGCTGCTTCGGGGCGCAGGCTGTCAAAAGCGCAGCGAGCATGGGCGCAGCGAACCACCCGTGACCCGTAGCATTATTTATCATACGTCTGATAATGTACCTGGCGGCCCCTTTCGGCAAGTCCCGGAGCCATGTTTTCGGCGCTCATCGGCCGTTCGACCCCCGCCCCATCGGCGCCGTCTCGATATCGAGGCCGCGGATTGTCAGACGGCCATACCCAGGGACGGCAGTCGCTTGATCGGCCAGACCTCGCGCAAGCTACAACCGAGCTGATCTCAAAACGTGGCGTCTGCACCGGCCGTGAAGCTGGCTTGAACGACGTCGGGAGGCAGGGCGGCGTTGTAGATGCGAAACTCGGTGATGCTTCCGGAGAAAGCGGGATCGCCGGCGTATTGGGAACGGCCCAGCCAGTTGTTCACGTCGTTCAACATCGAGAGCGTGGTCGTCACGGAGACCGTGCCGTCGGGCAAGCCGTTGCGGTACAGCGTCATCAGGCCGTGGGCCGGATCGACGACCACGGCGACGTGAGTCTTCACGCCGGGCGGCAAACCTTGCGTCGAAGTCGCTCGGGCTTCGATATCGAATGTCTGATCCGAACGCTTGAATCCCGCAAGCATGGCAGTGGGGCCGCCGGCCTGCGGTGTCAAATAGAGCGTCGTCCTTGCGGAATCCTGCACGTTCTCGCCGCCACCGGAATCGCCGAAGTCAAAGAGCCGCTGCCATCCGAGGGCGCCCGCGTCCCCCGGGGTCCAGGTGACCCAGGTTTCGAACGTGGCGCTCGTGAGCACTTTGATGATGCCGTTGGGCAAGTCGACGTACGAGCCTCCCGACAGAACGACGTCGCCGCTTGCGGTGAGCGTTGTGTTCATCACCGTTCCATGCGCCGTACCTACCGTATCGCTCGCCACGGTGCCCGTCCCGGCGAACGAGTAGCGGTGCACGAGGTACATCTTGAGGCACGCGGTGGCGCTCGGACAGGTGAAGGCGGCCGGCACCTCGGTTGCGGCGTCGGCTCCGCCCTCGTCGGCCGAGGCGTCGGGATTGGTGTCGTTGGGCACTCCCGCCCCGCCGCCGGTCGACGGGTTCACGTCGCCGCTCGCCCCGGTCGTCATGCCGCCGCCTGCGCCGGTGGCGCTGGATCCGCCTCCGCCCGGGCCAATTGCTGCGCCCGCGGCGCCTGAGGTGGCGCCACCGGATCCACCCGTCGCACGAGGCGCGACCGAGACCGTATCGGATGCCGAGCAGGCTGCCGTCACCGCCCCGCTGACGACGAGACAAAAGCCGAAGCCCAGATGGCCGATCGATGCCTTCTTTTGCATGTGCCTCCTCGATGGTTGCATGCGCAAAAGCAGGGTCAACGCAAATCGTAGTCAACGGAAATGGTTTACCGAGAGGCTCGCCGCCGCTCACGATAGAAGCGCTATGCGACCGTGGTCGCGATATGCGAACGCAGCGGGCATTGACTCGCCGATCACACCTGCATGCACGATAGGGCGTGTATCGCGACACGCACTGGCGCTACGGTGCCTGGTAGTCCCAGCCCGACGTCATGCATCCGCCATTCCAGATGTAAAAAGTCTTGGTGGCTGCCGAGTAGGTGAAGTCGCTCTCCCGGGGCAGCGCGGCGCCGGCTGGCTTCCATGTCGCGCCTGCATCGGCGGAGACGACGATGTTCTTGGATGTGGCCGACAGAATGCGACCGTCGGGAAGCTCGGCGGGCGTGGGCGGCGAAGTGTACATGTGCGCGGCGCTGCCATCGGAGATCGCGGTCCAGGTCATCCCGAGATCGGTGCTCTTGAGCAGACCACCGGCTTCACCAGGCCAGTAGATCACGCCGCTCGTCGCCCAGAGGGGGTGACCGCGACCACCCTTGTCGCTGACCTGGGTGAAGGTCTCGCCGCCATCGCTCGAGCGAAGGATCGCCGGCGAAGCCTTGGAAAATCCCACCGCGCAGCCGACCAGGAAATTCTTCGCATCGAGAACCAGTGTCGAGGTGCAAAAGCCAACCGTCGTGGGAAGCTTCTTGCCGATGTCGGTGAAGTTTTTGCCGCCATCGGTCGACCGGAACAACACGCCTTGCTGCTCGTGACCGCCGGCGAGCAACGTCTTGCGATCGGGATCGTGAAAATCGACGCTGACCGAATCTTGCTGCGACTGGATGATGCTGAGCTGCTGAAACCCAGTGAAGTTTTTGCCGTTGTCGACGGTGACGAACACGCCCATCGTCCACGGATCTTGCCATCCGTAGATTCCGGACTCCCAGAAAGTGGAGGGCGTCTTGGGATCGAAAAGAACCGTGGTCGGTCCGTTGTGGATGGTGTCCCCCGTGGGGCCGTTGACGATCGCGGCTCCCGTGTCGCCGAGCTTCGCCCAGGCTTGACCCGCGTTGGTGCTTGCCCAAAGTCCACCCTTGTTCACACCCGCGACCACCATGTTCGAGCACGGTTGCGCGGCCATGAGGTTGGTGCTGGCGCAATTCAGGTTGCCCGTGGCGTTGACCCAGGTGGCCGCCGGCGCCGTCGCAGCCGGCATGGCTCCGCAATCGACCTTGACCGGCAACATGGCGCCCGGACCGCCGACGGAACCTCCCGCGCTCGATCCACCGGCGCTCGCTCCGGCTGCTCCGACCATGCCGCCGCCCGCACCTCCCACGGCCGGCGCCGCCGTTCCTCCGGCGCTCGTGCCTGTTGCGTCCGAGCCCCCTTGCTCGGCGCTCGAGCCGCCGGCGCCGTTGTCGGGAGGGTCGGTATTGCTGGGAGCCGCCGAGCTTGCGCACGACATCACGGCACCCAGCCCAGCGCCGAGAATGCAGGGCAGGAGCCGGTTTGCTTCAAGGATCACCATGGGTCGATCCTAGACGAGGCAGCGCTTGCCCCGAGTGGACTATTTTCCGTTCTCCATTGCACTATCTTGTATAGTCCTGCGCCATGGCGCTCGAGATTTTCTGGGGTAGCGGAAGCGGATTTTCTTGGCGTGTGCTCCTTGCCCTCGAGCTAAAACGCCTGCCCTACGAATCGCACCTTTTGCAGTTCTCCAAGGGTGATCACAAGGCGCCCTCTTACCTCGCCATGAACCCGCGTGGCCGCGTCCCCACCCTGCGCGACGACGACTACATCGTGTACGAGTCGATCGCGTGTCTGGCGTACCTCGACCGGAAATACCCGGCAACGCCGCTCTTCGGAGCGACCCCCGAGGACACCGGAAGAATCTGGCGAGCGGTGTGCGAGTCGGTCGCGTACTTCGACGAGCCCTGTGAGAGCTTCATCTTGCCTCTCTACTTCGGAAAAGAAAAAGAGAAGGAGACGCAAGTCAGATCCGCGGCCGCCGCGTTGACGGCCGAGCTCGCCCAGCTCGACGTCATCCTTGGGCAGCGTCCCTGGGTGGCGTCGTTGGACGTTCCTTCGGCTGCAGACTGTGTGGCTTATCCGATGGTCCGTTCCGTCGAGCGCGCGGCCAGCAAGCCGTCGGCGGCGATGTTCGATCTTCCGTTCGCCGCGCTGCGCACGAAGTATCCGTCCGTCGCGGCCTGGATGCAGCGGGTGGAGTCGCTCGCCGGCTACGACAAGACGTTCCCACCGCACTGGCGTTGAAGAGCGCAATGACCTCCCGAACGTTTGGCGAGCCGTACCGTGGCGACTTTCTGAACCGCGTGGCCTTTCCCCTCGGGGGCTTTGGCACCGGGATGATTTGCCTCGACGGCATGGGCGGCTTCACCCACGTCTCGCTGCGGCACAAGCCGGCGATGGACCACGCGCCGCGCGTGTTCGCGGGCGTGCACGTGCGCCGCTCCCACGACGACGCGTCGGCCGGTGTTTCCAGGGTCATCGAGGGTCAGGTGCCTCTGCAGTACGGATATGCCGACCATCGCACCACCGATCTCGAGCGCCTGTACGGCCTACCGCGTTTTCGCAGCGCGGTTTTTCGCCCGCGCTTTCCCTTCGCCGACGTCGACTTCGACGACGCCGCCGTTCCACTCGCCGTGCGCCTGACGGCGTTCAATCCCTTCGTTCCCAACGACGCTGATGCCTCGAGCCTTCCCGTGGCCGGGCTCGAGTACACGTTTTCCAACCCGACGGCCGAACGGCTCGACGTGGTGTTCTCGTTTCACTGCAAGAACTTCATGAAAATGCGCGACGACGGCCAGCGCGTGGAGCCCATCGGCAAGGGCTTCGCGCTCTACCAGGAAGGACGCGCCGAGGCACCCTGGGAAGAAGGCGCGCTCGCGGTGGTGTCGACCGATCCGGACGCCCGAGTCGACTGCCAGTGGTTTCGCGGTGACTGGTTCGACGAGGGCACCATGCTCTGGAGCCGGATCGCCACGGGCCAGGTGCGCTCGACCGATCCCTATGGCGACGGCGATCGCGCGTCGCCTGGCGCAAGCCTCTACGTGCCTTTCTCACTCGGACCAGGCGAGCAGCGCACCGTCAAGGTGACGGTCGCGTGGTACGTGCCGCGCTCCGATCTGCGCGAGGGTCAGCCGACGACCGAGGCGGCCATCCCCGTCGCCCGGCACAGCCGTGAAACCCACTACGTGCCCTGGTACGCCG
>JBBSDY010000370.1:0-5031 GCA_038240245.1 Polyangiales bacterium | reverse complement strand
GACGAAGTGGCCCGCCCCCGAAGGCCCACAGTGAAGGTAGCCGTCCTCGGGGGTGCCCTTGATCTGGTCGCGCCCGGGGGTACGAGGAATGTCGCCGCGTCCGGGGGCAAGGGTTTGCCAGATGGGACCCAGGTGCTCGACGGCTTTTTTATCGCCTCCGACCATGAGGCAGTAGCCGCGCTCGAGGCCCCATACGCCGCCGCTGGTGCCGACGTCGACGTACTGGATGCCCTTAGGGGCGAGCGCCTTGGCGCGCCGCACGTCGTCCTTGAAGAACGAGTTGCCGCCGTCGATGACGATGTCGCCCGATTGCATGTTTGCGGCGAGCGTCATCACCGTTTCTTCAGTGGGCGCCCCGGAGGGCACCATCACCCACGCCGCGCGCGGAGGCGTCAGCTTGGAGCAGAAATCCTCGAGCGTCTTGGCGCCCACGGCGCCCTCGGCGACGAGCTTTTCGGTGTTCTTCGGATCGCGGTCGTAGACCACGCAGGTGTGCCCCGCTTTCATCAAGCGGCGCACCATGTTCCCACCCATTTTACCCAGTCCGATCATTCCGAGCTGCATGTACCGTCTCGCTTTCTTGGCGTTCTCCCAGGATGTTTAGATGTCGCTCCGTCGCCTCGCGGAAGCAAGCGTGAACCGCCAGCTAAATGTGGCTTTTGGCCGTGGGGAAGGCGAAGATCAGGAGAGCTGCGCCGCAGGTGACGGCGATGTCAGCCACGTTGAAGGCGGGCCAGTCGAATGCGCCGCGATGAACGTGGAGAAAGTCGGTGACCGTGCCGTTGTGGGCGCGGTCGATGAAGTTGCCGAGCGCACCCCCCATGATGAGGCCGACACCGATGATCGCCGAGAGGCGCAGGGGCCGGCGGGCCACGGTCACCAGACCAAAAAGAATGGCGGCGACCGCCGCGATGCCGAGCAACCACATGCGCACGGCCGGGGGCCACCCCCGCATGAGGCTGAAGGCCATCCCCGGGTTTTCCCAGTGGACGAGATCGAGCGCGCCCGGAATGACGGCCCGCGGGCCCTTGGCCGTCGAATGGATGGCCCATTGTTTGCTGGAGAGGTCACATCCGCTGGTGGCGAGAGCGACGAAAATGGCGATCAAGAGAGGACGGCGCACGGTTAGCCAAGCTCGCCCAGCTTGCCCGTGCTGTCACCGAATTTGTCGACGCGCACACCCGCGCGCTCGAGCATGGCCACGTAGAGGTTGCACATGGGCGTCTCGTTCGCGTAGCGAATGTGGCGCCCGGGCTTGATGGTTCCGCCACCCTTGCCGGCGAGCAGCACCGGAAGATCGTCGTGGTTGTGCTTGTCGCCGTCGCTGATGGCGCACCCGTAGACGACCATGCTGCTGTCGAGCAGCGTCGCGCCCGCCTCGCTGATGGCGCGCATCTTGCCGAGCAGGTGCGCGAGCCGAGAGGCGTAGAAGAGATCGATCTTGCGAATCTTCTCGAGCTTCTCGGGATTTTTGCCGTGGTGCGAAATGTTGTGGTGCCCCTCGGTGACGCCGATGCCCGGAAAGTTGCGGTTGCTGCCCTCGTTGGCCAGGGTCAAGGTGACGATGCGCGTGGCGTCGGTCTGCATGGCGAGCACCGCCAGATCCATCATGAGATCGATGTAGTCCTCGGTTTCGTGGGGAATGCCCTCGGGCAGCTCGATGGTCGGCGCGATGCTGCGGTCGGGCTTTCGCTCGGTGGACTGGATCTGCCGTTCGACCGAGCGCACCGAGTCGAGGTACTCGTCGACCTTGTGTTGATCGGTGCCGCCCAGCTTGCGCCGAAGATCTCCGGCGTCTTGAAGCACGCTGTCGAGAATGCTGCGCCGGTAGATGGCTTGCTTGGCCTCGTCGCGATCGGCAACCACTTGCTTGGGATCGCCGAAGAGGCGCTCGAATACCTGGCGGGGGTTGACCTCCTTGGCCATCGGCATCGAGGACGAGCGCCACGAGATGTTGGACGAGTAGGCGCAGCTGTAGCCAGAGTCGCAATTGCCCGACTGGGTGCCGCGCTCGCACCCGAGCTCGAGTGAAGCAAGGCGTGTTTGCGTACCCATCTTGTCGGCCATCATCTGGTCGACCGAGATCCCGACGCGGATGTCCTTGCCGTCGGTCTTGAGGGGCTGGGCGCCAGTGAGGAACACCGAGTTCGATCGCGCGTGGTCTCCCGGTCCATCACCGTGGGCGCGTGCCTTGTCGTGGGTGAGACCGCTCAGGACCAGGAGCTCGTCTTTGTATTGGGCGAGAGGCGCAAGCGTCGACGGAAGATCGTACTTGTCGCCCGTCTGGGTGGGCGTCCAGTACTGCATGTTGGCGCCATTGGGAAAGAACACGAACGCCGCCCGAAGCGCAGCCTTGGGCGGGGTGGCCGCGCTCACCGAACGGGGCGTCATCGCGTCGAGGAAGGGCAGGGCAATTGTGGCCCCGGCCCCTCGCAACAGCGTTCTTCGAGCCACGTGCCACGGGGTCGTCACGTCGTTTAGTTAACCGCCAAGACGCCAAGAGCGCCAAGGTTTTGTTGGGGAAACCGCGCGAAACTATATTGCTGGCGTCTGCTGGCGCCCGGGCGGTTTGCAGCTAAGCACCACTGCTGCAGTCTTGGCAGGAGCAGATCGCGATCAGCAGACTTGGCGCCGCCCCAACGTAAGTTACGTCGAGGCCGTCGGAATAGCCCACTTTCGCCACGGTTCAGCCGCCACGCCCGGCCAGCCCCACACTTCGCTGCACCACAAATTGCGCCTATTCGGTAGTTTGAGCGGGCCCTTCGCGACTTCGATGATCGATCGGGTAGGGAAAAATCGGCAGCAGTCGTGTTAGTCGAAAATGTCACTGATGGGGCCCGTGCACTGTTCGGGCGCGCCCAGCGAGGTGGCGGACGAGCCGAAGGTCGAGGCGATGGCCAGCCACAGATCGTTCATCGGCCGATTTCCCTGTTGAACGAAACGGCCGCCCTGCAGGTGAACGCCGGGACCACCGAAGAGAGCGATGGGCATGTTCGCATAGGAGTGGGTGCCATCCGAGACTTCGCTCGTGTACATCACCAGCGTGTTGTCGAGGAGCGAGCCTGCGCCTTCCGGCGTGCCCTTGAGGTTCGTCACGAAGGTCGCGGTGCGATCGGCGAACCAGCGATCGATGGCCGACATCGCTCTGGCGATGTCGGCATTTCCGAGATCCATGTGGCTGAGGGCGTGATGGTTGTAGCGCGGCATGCCGGGATAGAGATTTTCCCACACGGCGCTGCTCGCTGCAGCGGTCCACATGAAAAAGACCACGCGCGTCAAATTGCACACGAACGCGGCCTGGGCGAGCGACAGGTGCAGGGCGCCCAAAGGGCCGATGTCGGCGTCGATGTTGGCGGCGACATCCGTTGGCGCAGTCGGCTGGGTGCAGGAGGGCGCCGCTGCATCGAGCATGTTCTCGAGATCGCGAATCACGGCGCCGTGCTGGTCGAGGCGCGGTCTCTGGCTCGCCGGCGCGAGCGCGGTGAGCGCGGCGAGATCGGATTGGACGAAGTCGAGCACGCTCTGTCTGCGTGCGCGCGCCCTGGCGAGGGCGGCCGGACCTCCCGGCATCATCGTCGAGAAGAGGCGCGCGTAGACGAGAGACGGCTTGAGCTCGGGGTAGATGGGTTGGTCGGCGCCGCTGTAAGCGATGGCACGGTTGGCGACCTGTGGCGTTGCGTTGTCCACGCGGTTGTCGGCAGCCAGGTAAAGCGGCTGGTGTCCCTTGAACGACGGCAAAGAGCCGAGAAGCGTGTGATCGATCGAAGCGGCGGTGTTCTTCCAGTCGTTGGGGGCCGGGCGCGTTCCGTTGACGGGACTGCCGGTCAGGAGCGTGTTCATCCCGCCTTCGTGCGTCGAGAGGCCGCCGTTGGAGGGAACGAGCTTGATGCCGTCGACCACGACCATGTTCGACCGAACTGGCTCGAAGGCCGCCGAGATCGAGGGCAGGGTGAACGCCGTCGCCGAGCCGGTGGGCACCCAGCTCGCACGAATGGTGCCGTTGGGCCTGAGCATCAAGACGAACCTCTGGGGAGGTGGATCGCCAGCTTCGGCACGCTCGGCCGAGGTGAGCCAGACCGCGAGCGGTGTCGCGCCGACGGCGCGCAAAAACCACCTTCGAGATTGCCGGGCGCGCATCATCTGCCTCCTTCGCTGCGGGTGCGAAACCCGGGCGACGCGGCCACCGCCCGGAAGAGCTCGGGGAGACGCGACCCCGAGGCCACGAAACGCTTCGCGACGTCCTCGGCGACGCACGCTTCCGAGTCGAGCGCGACGCCCCTGGCGAGCGAGTAGGCCATCACCTGCTTGGCAGCGCACAGCGAAACGTCTGGGCTCTTCGCGAGTCGCGCCAACATGTCGGAGGCACCGGTGAGGTGTCCGGCCAACTCTTGGGGAACGATAGCCTCGGCCGAAGCATCGACCGGCGCGGCGCCGACCGTGGCGCGAAACCGGCCGACGGCATCGTAGCTCTCGAAGACGAGCCCCATCGGATCGAACAAAGAATGGCAACCCTTGCAGGGCGATCGCCCCGCGCGAAATCCCGCGCGCTGCCGTTCGGTCGTCAAGTTCTTGGTTTCGGCGGCGTCGAGGTCGAGCGCGCCGGGCGGCGGCGGCGCCGTCTGGTCGCAGAGTATCTGGGTGTAGACGAAGAGGCCGCGGTGCACGACCGACGTTTCGTTCGCCGTCGCCAGCCAGGCTTGCAGCGCGGGATGGGTCAAGATCCCCGACCGCTCACCGGGCATCGACATCGCTGCGAAGCCGCTCGCCGGAGCAGCGACGCCCAGGAAATCGGCGAGCGTCTTGTCGACCCACAGCTTGGGCGACGTGAGAAGGTCGCCCAGGGTTGCATCGTCATCCCAAAGCAGACCACCCAAGAAGCGATCTTTCGATTCCACCAGGCTCGCCTGCACGATCGCGTCGAACCCTGGATAAAGGGTCTCGTCCTTGGTGAGCGCCATGGCGTGCCTGCCGCCGAACCACATCGACAGGACATGGGTCAGGTTGTTTCTGGCTTTCGGATCGAGGAGCAGG
>JBBSDY010000369.1:0-5036 GCA_038240245.1 Polyangiales bacterium | reverse complement strand
GCGAATGCGGTCGAAGAATATGCCCCAACTTGTCGGATGGATTTTCGTCTCGGCGATATGGTTCCTCGGCGCGTGCGGAGGTGAATCCTCTCCCCAAGGAGGCGCTGGCGCAGGGCCATTGCCAGCGCTTTCCGATGCCGAACCTTTCGGAGCAGGTGGAGGGATCAATTCACACGAAGCTGGAGCCGACTCACTCGGCGATGAGCCATCGATCATCGCCGAGCATTCGCTGGAGGCAGGCGATGAGCCGACTCTCACCGAGGGAGGCGCCGAGGTTGACGGCAAAGTTGGCGACGACGGTTCCTCATGCAGTCCGTACATCACCCACGTTACCAGCGTCGTCTACGGCGCCGGCGCGGGGTTCGGGCAGAATGCATTTCCACGTATCGTGCTAGGGCCGCCGAGCGGCGCCGGATGCTGTAAGGGGTCGCTCAGCGTCTTGAGCCTGGGCGAGGGGGGGAGCATCGTGGTCGAGCTCGGTGAGACGATCATCGATGGTCCAGGTCCGGACTTCATCGTGTTTGAGAATCCCTTCAATGTGGGTTTGGATCCGCAAAACCCGTTCGCCGATCTTGGAACCGTCGAGGTCAGTGCGGATGGCGTCACTTGGGCCGGATTTCCGTGCACCGCTAGAGCGTATCCCTATGGCTCGTGCGCCGGGTGGCATCCGGTGCTCGCCAACCCTGCGAGCAACCAGATCGATCCGCTCGACCCGGCGGTCGCCGGCGGCGATTCATTCGATCTCGCTGATCTTCCTGGAGGCTCGGGCATTTCCGAAGCGCGCTACGTGCGCATCACTGATCGCGCGGATGTGTCGGGAGACTTCGATCTCGATGCCGTCGCAGTCGTGCACGGTCGATGCCGGTAGGTCGCGTCGTAGTCTCGGTGATGTCGTTCACTCTTCTAAGCACTGTGTACGCGAGAGCGGAGGACGCCGGACCCGTTGAAGTGCTGGTGACCGGCGAGCGCTCGGTTCGCCACGACCAAGGTCGAGACGAAACCGCTGCGACCTATGTCGTTCGTCGCAGCGATTTACGCGCGCCGGGCGCCACCGTAGCCGATGCGCTGATCTCCGTGCCCGGCGTTCAGGTCGCGCGCAGCGGTGCCTCCTCCGAGCTTGCCACCGCCGCCGTGCGCGGCGCGACGTCTTCCCAGACGCCAGTCTATCTGGCCGGCATTCGTCTGAACGATGATCTCACCGGAACCGCGGATCTCTCGACGGTGCCTATTTTCATGCTCGATCGGATCGAGGTCTACCGCGGCAACGCTCCCTTCGATGCCGATCGCTTGGGTCTCGGGGGTGCGATTTTTCTGGAGCCCACGTTGCCGAGCGCGTCGCACGTGGGAGGCGGCCTCGGGGTCGGGAGCTTCGGCGAGCTCGGGACTTGGGCGAAGGGAACTCTGCGCGAAGGGGACTCGTCGTTCGCGCTTTCGGTGCGGCGCGACGCTGCGCAAAACGACTACCCGTACCTCGATGATCGCGGGTCGCGCTTCAATTCTGCCGACGACATCGTGCGCTCTCGCGCCAACGCAGACACCGAATCGTACGACTCTTGGGGCATCGCTCGCTTCTCGCCCGCGCCGCACGCTCGCATGTTGGCTCTCACGAACGTCTTCTCACGCGAGCAGGGTGTGACCGGCCTTTCGATCATTCCCGCGAGCGGCTCTCGTCTGCGCAGCCGTCGCGCGCTCGGTGCAGTCTCCGCCGCGGTTCCTTGTAGCGGCGGAGCCGAGCCGGCGTGCGTGCTCGAGCTGGTCACCTCGACCCTCTTCACCGACGGCAGACTCACTGACTCGCTTCACGAGCTCGCTCTTGGATCGTCATTGGTCGATAGCCGAGGTCAGCGCGTCTCGCAGCAGGAACGCGTGCGCTACGATCTCGGCTCTCTCGGCTCGTTCACGCTCGCGAGCTCGCAAGAGGCCGAGCGGCTCGACATCGATCTGGCGGAAGGTCCCGCGTTGCGTGCGCGACGAGCTGTCGTGCGCGGCGCGGGCACTTGGCTCGTCAAGGCCACCAATGAGCTGACGCTGCAGGCTCTGGGAGCGCTCGAATGCGACGCCACCAGCGGACCTGGCCGCGACGCACCGTGTGACGTTTTTCCGACCGGCAGGCTCGGGATCGCTGTGGCGCCGAGTGATGGTTGGAAGATCTCCGCCAACGGAGGACGCTATGCGCGGATCCCCACGCTCGGCGAGCTGTACGGGCTCTCTGCGGCTCTGCTGGGTAGTCGTGTGCTCGCTCCAGAAACCGGGTGGACCGGTGATGCGGGCGTTGCCTGGTCTCGAAGTGGCGAGGGACCCGAACGGTGGCGTGTCTACGCCGAGTTCTTCGCCTTTGCGCGCTTTCCTTCGGAGCTCATCGCCTACCGCCGTTCGAGCTTTGCAGCGGTCACGCCTTACAACGTTGGCTCGGCTCGTATTCTGGGCACCGAGATCGCGGCGGGCGCCGAGGCTCTTCGTGCATTGCGCGTGGAGGTTTCGGCTACCGCGCTCGACCCTCGCGATACGACAGCGGGTCGATCAATCGACAACGATCTCCTGCGACTTCGATCGAGGCTCATCGTTTCGCCTTATGTCGAGGCCTTCGTCGAGCCATCGCATCTTTTGGGCCTCGATCGGGCTGCAATCGCTGCTCGGGCCTTCTATCGGTCGTCGGAGATCGCGGACGACGCTGGGCTCGTGATCATCGGAGAGCAGACATCGGTCGACGCCGATCTGGTTCTCTCGTTCCTCGATAGGAAGATCACCGCTCGCGCGCGCGTCGCCGACGTCTTCGACGCGCCGCTGACCGATATCGTGGGATACCCCCTTCCGGGTCGCAGCTTGCACGCCAGTCTGGAGGCCGAGTGGTGAGCCGATCGACTATCGGGCTATGCGTTTGCGCGTCGGTCGTTGCTTGCGGCGTGCCCACTCCGAAAACCAACACCGGGGGGGCACCGGGCGATGCAGGCGCGTGCGGGCGCGGTGTAGTGGTGCTGAGCTCCGACTATTCTTCGTCGAACGTCTCTCTGCTCGATCTCGAGGGCGGTGTGATCTCCGCTTCGGTCATCTCTTCGGCGTCGGCCACGACCGGCCTCTCTGCGCCGCTGTCCGGCGACGTGATCTTGCCTTCGTCGCCGGCACGCGGCGACCGACTGGTGTTGATCGATAGCTACCCCGCGTCGGTTCTGACCTGGATCGACGTGAAGACCGGGGCGGTGAGCGGTCAGCTTTCGGTGGCGACTGGCTTTGCCGCCAACCCGCAAGACTATGTCGAGATCTCCGACCACCTCGCCTACGTGACCCGCTACGAACCCAATTCTGCTCCGGGACGCCAGGCATTCGATGGCGGCAACGACGTGCTGGGGATCGAGCCCCAGTCGTTCGCGATCGAGAGTCGGCTCGACCTCACTCCTGCGATGCAGGGCGCTGACAGCGGGCTCTTGCCGCGAGGCGGACGAGCGCTGCGCGTGGGCGGTGTCGTCTACGCTTTGCTCGACGGCTTCTCGAGTGACTTCAAGATTTCAGCCGATTCTCGCTTGGTCGCCATCGGATCCGCCACGGGCAAGCTCATGAATGTCACGGTGCTCACCGGCATGCACAACTGTCGCGGTATTGCGGTATCCCCGGACGAGAGTGAGCTTGCGATCACCTGCTCCGGAATGCTCGAGCCTCCTCAGCCCGAACAGTCTGGTGTGATCGTCGTCTCGACCGAGCAGCCGCCCAAGGAGAAGCACCGATTTCCTGCTTCCACTTTCGGCAGCACGCCGCTCGGGTTCTCCGTGGCCTACGCATCGCCTCACGTAGTCATCTTCGGCACGTTCGGAACCCTTCCGGGCGAGATCACGACCGACGACACTGCCATTCGTCTCGATCTCGCTTCGGGAGCTTTCGATGTGCTGTTCAGCTCGGCGCGCTCACCCGTGTGCGGCGCCAACCAACGCTGCCCATTCTCCATCGGCGACGTAGCTTGCGCTCCCGGTTGTGGGGTGTGCTTCGTCGCGGATGCCGCAACCGGGGGCGGCATGGTTCACCGACTATCCCTCTCCGCCCAGGGTGCAGTCGACAAGGATGATCCGCACCGTATCGATGACGGCATCGGCCTTCCCCCGCGTTATCTCGAGATTTTTTAGGGTTCCCGAGAGCCTTGTCGTCGCTTGACGAGCCCGGATGCCGCGTGAGACCATTGGGGCTCGCTCAAAGGGGCACCAATTCTTGCGTTTTTCGGGCGACGATCGGCAAAACGCTCTCTTTTGCTGAGCCGATTCTTGGTGCCCTTCACACTGGATCCGACACGGTGAACAAGATGACTTCGAATTCCAAGAGTTTTCCCTCCGCCTCGACCGCAGCTTTCCCCAAGCAGGTCGGTGACATACGTCGCACTGTCAAGGGTGCGGCCCTCCTTTTCGGTATCGGTGCCGCGTTAGCGGTAACAGCCTGCAGCGCCGACGATAGCGCCGTGCCCCCGGGCTCTAGTGGCTCGAACGGGACCAGCGGCGCGAATGGCACCAGTGGCGGAAACGGGACCGCCGGCGGAAATGGGACCAGCGGCGACAATGGCGTCGGTGGAGGCAGCGGCGGATCCAACGGTGGCACCGGAGGCATGGCTGGAAGCGGCATGGGCGGTTCGGGCGGTACAGGCAATGCTGGCGGCTCGGGCGGTGCTGGTGGCGCGGGCGGTGCTGGCGGCTCGGCTGGCGGCGGACCGTGCGACACCACGCCGGGCAAGGCGATGCAGTTTCACAGCAAGGTGAAGGACATGATCGCCGGCGATATTGGCGCTGACGGTCCGAGCGGTGACGGCCCCCGCACACTCGAGCTGTGGGCGAAGTTCATCGGCGCCGAGAGCTGGACCGCCGAGCAGAGCATCATCGAGCTGGGCAGGCCGAATGGCGCCAACCACGTTTGGGGCATCGACATGAGCGGTCGAAACGGCACCGCTGGCGTATTCGGTCCCTACACGAACGGCGTGAGCGACAACAACGGCAACATGGCACCGCCCCAACTGGTCAACACGGCCGTGGACGTGGGCTGGCTGCATTTGTCGTGGGCGTACG
>JBBSDY010000368.1:0-5043 GCA_038240245.1 Polyangiales bacterium | reverse complement strand
CGGCGTCGCCGCCGCGTGCCTGCTGATGGGCGTGGTGCTCGCGGTCACCGTGATGAAGTTCTTGCGATAACACTACTGCCGCAGCCGGGACTCGACGAGCCCCGTCGGGCGTTGTCAGAAGGTGGGGCGCGCTGGCAGTCTCGCGCTAAGCTCTGCCCGCCCATGCCGACGCCGTCGTCTTCGCCCGAGAAAACCGCGAGCAAGCCGCTTCGTGCCTCGTTCGGGCGGCGGGCGCTGCGGGTGCTCAAGTGGCCGGCGATCTCCGGCGTGGTACTTGCGATGCTCGGCTTGCTCACCGTGTGGATGGTCATCCGCCACTACGAAGAGGATCTGCCGTCGATTACCGATCTCAAGGGCAACTACAACCCGCCGCAGGTTACGCGGGTGCTGGCGCGAGACGGCACACTGCTCGCCGAGATCTTCACCGAACGCCGCACGGTCATCTCCATCACCGGGTTGCCCGCCCACGTGAAGCTCGCCGTTCTCGCCGCCGAGGACGCGGGTTTCTACGAGCACGAAGGCCTCAACTACTACGGAATGCTCCGCGCGTTTTTGGTGAATCTCCGTTCCGGAAGGACGCGTCAGGGCGGAAGCACCATCACCCAGCAAGTCGTCAAAAACCTGGTGCTCGATCCGGAGCGTAGCTTTCGCCGCAAGATGCGCGAGGTGATCCTGTCGCGGCGGCTCGAGCAACAGATCACCAAGGACGAAATCCTCGAGCTTTATCTCAACCACATCTATTTCGGTGGCGGTCGCTACGGCATCGAAGAAGCGGCTCGCTTCTATTTCGGCAAGCCCGCGCGCGAGGTGTCGCTCGCCGAGGCCGCCATGCTCGCCGGGCTTCCTGCAGGCCCCGAGCTCTACTCGCCCCGCCACGATGCCACGCGTGCCCAGAACCGACGGGGCTTCGTGCTCGCGCAGATGCTCGACAAGGGCTTCATCAACCAGCGTCAGCACGACGATGCAATGGTCGAGCCCATCCGCGTGTCGGCCGCCGTCGAGGCCCAGGGTCAGCTCGCCCCCGAGGTCGTCGAGATCGTCAAGCGCACCCTCAAGGAAGCCATCGGCGAGACGCCCAAGCAGGGAAGCGGCTACACCATCACGACCACCATCGATCCCAGGATGCAGGTCGCGGCACGCAAGGCCGTGCGTGACAACCTCGATGCTTACGACAAGCGCTACAAGCTGCTCGGCCCGTTCTCCCCGCCGCTGACCGCCAACAAGAAGAAGCCCAAACCCGTCGAAAAGCCGTTCGAGGGCGCGCCACGATTCAGCGAGCACAAGGCGCTCGTGGGAGCCGTCGTCGGCGCCGACGATACCCAGGGCCTTCTCGATGTTCGCGTGGGTGTGGTGGTCGGCAGCATCAAGCTTGCCGACTACGAGCGCTACAATCCTCAACACCTGCCTCCCAGCCAGTTCGCGCCCGAGGGCACGCTGCTCTACGTCAGCTTGCTCGCGCCGGCCGATCCCAACCCGTCGGCCAATGCGAAGGTCCCGCTTCGCCTGGAGCTCGGGCCCGAAGCAGCGATGGTGGCGCTCGACGTTCGAACGCGCGAGGTGCTCGCTCTCGTGGGCAGCTACGAAGGCGCATCGGGTGCTCTCGACCGTGTGACCCAGGCGCATCGGCAGCCGGGCTCGTCGTTCAAGTCGTTCGTCTACAGCTACGCGCTCTCGTCGCGCCGATTCACCCCGGCCACGATGATCGACACGAGCCCCGAGAGCCTGCCCGGGTACCGGCCGAAGAACTTCGAGGACAGCGAGGGGAGCGCTCCCATGCGTGTGCGCGAGGCGCTCGCCCACAGCGTCAACGTCGCCGCCGTGCACACGTTGCAGGACGTCGGTCCCGCCAATGTCGTCGCCTGGGCGCATTCGCTCGGCATTCAGTCCAAGCTCGGCGCAGATCTCTCACTTGCCCTGGGATCGTACGAGGTAACCCCCTACGAGATGGTGGCAGCCTATTGTACGTTCGCTTCCGGCGGAATGTACGACGCTCCCGTGCTGGTGACGAAGATTGCCGCGCCCGATGGCAGTGCGATCCCCTTGCCGCCGCGGCCGCCTTCGCGTCGAGCGATGAGCGAGGCCGAGGCCTATCTGACGACGAGCTTACTCGCGTCGGTGGTCGATCACGGCACGGGGGGCGCGGCACGCAGTCTCGCTCGACCCGTCGTCGGCAAGACGGGAACCTCGAACCAGGCAAAGGACGCTTGGTTCGTTGGCTACTCCACCGACATCGCCTGCGCGACGTGGACCGGCTACGACGACGCCCGCTCGCTCGGCGGACGTGAGCAGGGTGCGACGGCTGCCCTGCCAGCATGGGTTGCCTTCATGCGCGCGGCGCACGAAAAGCGCCCGGCCACCGAGTTTCCGCGCCCGGCGGGGATCGTCCCCTTGCGCATCGATCCCAAGAGCGGTCTTCGGGCGTACGAGGGAGAGGAAGACGCCATCGACGAGATTTTCCTGCAGGGAACCGAGCCCGAGGCCACGTCATCGCCCGATGCGGGTGTCCCGCCCGACGGTGGTGAGATCATTCCCGGCGCCGGTCTCGAGGACGCCGGTGCCATCACCCTCATCGTCGAATCGCCGCGCGCCGATGCCGGCCTGCCTCCGCTTCCGGCCGAGGATCCTCCGCCCTTCTGATCGCGGCGAACGACTCACTGCGGCGCCGCAATGGCGAACTCATGCACGGGCCCCGCGCCCTCGCGGATCACTTCGGGGAAGGCGCGGGTGAGGTCGATCACTGTCGTCGGCACGCTTCCCCCCGCGCCGCCGTCGAGGACCATCGCCAGGCCCTTGAAACGCTGGTCGATCTCGTGCGGATCGACGTAAGGATCTTCACCGTGGGGAGCCGCCGTCGTCGAGATCAACGGTCGACCAAGAGCCTGGACGAGCGCGAGCGTGACCGGGTGGTCGGGGATGCGCACACCCACGGTCCGGCGCTTGGTCTGGATGATCTTGGGAACCTCGCGCGTCGCCACCAGGATGAACGTGTACGGTCCGGGAAGGTACCTCTTTAGCACCAGAAACGCGGCGTCCTCGACGATGGCATAGCGCGCGACGTTGCTGAGGTCGGGACAGATGAAGGCCAGCCTCTGCGCGGGACCGATTCCCTTGATCTGGTAGAGCCTCTCGATGGCTCGCTTGTTGAAGAGATCGCAGCCCAGCCCGTAGACGGTGTCCGTTGGATAGCCGATGACCTCACCGGCTTCGAGCGCGTCGACGGCCCGGCGGATCTTGCGGGGTTCGGGGTGGTCGGGATTGACCGAGAGAAGCATGAAGGCGCGCCGGCGATAGCGGATCTTGGGCGATGCCTCAAGCAGGATCGAGTTTGAGCATCCGAACCGAGCGCGGCAGGATCAAAAGGTCGAGGGTCCGTTCTCGACTTTCGTGGCGAGTGCCGTCGAACATGTCGGTCGCCACCGTGCTGGCAGCAAGCTCGACGGTCGCCCGCTCGGCCGCCGCGGTTGGGTTGATGATGAACAGCACCCGGGGTCGACCGTCGGCGTCCTCGTGAATCGTGGTCGAGAGACTGGGGGGTAAGACCGGACAGCGGGGAAGGCCCAGCTCACCGGCCGTGCGGCTGACCAGCTCGCGGATGCTGGCTTCGTCGAAGAAGGGGTGCGCCGAGCCCCCCGCGACCAGCTCGAAGCCCCTGTGATCGAGCGGAGAAGAAAGTGCGCGCAGCGATCCATCGCGCGATGGAACTCGCGGGCCTACGGTGACCCGCGTTCCCTCGCGCGTCGCTCGTGCCAGATGGTCCCACAGGGCCGGCTCGACGCCGCCCGCTGACGGGCAAATGATCCAGCTCGATCCGCCCAGGCTGGTGAGTGCCGCATCCGATTCGACGTGCGCGAAGGGAATTCCCTGCTGGCTGAGCGCGCGCTCGAAGGCCTCGACGAAGGCGTCCACTTCGCTCGCCACCGCGCCCCCCAGCCCGAAGTCGTCCTCGAAGCAGCTCTCGTGCGAGCCCATACCGAGCACCGCGAAGAGGGCGGGCGTGGCGGGGCTGAAGGCGTGCAGAGCGCGGTTCAAGCGTCGCTTCAGCGCCGGCATCAAGATGCGCACCGGCGCTTTTCGCACGAGCTCGTGAAAGCGCACCTCGTCGAGGCCGGCCGCCAGCTTGCGCCAGAATTCGGCGAAGGGGCGGGGCCGTCCACGTGCGTCGATGGGCGCTCCGATCCATCTGTCGCGATCCACTGCCATGTAGATGTTGAAACCCCGCAGGCCGTAGGCGAGCGCCGTCAGGACGGTGAACTGGTTGTCCGTCTCGTCGGGGATGGGAAAGAAGAATGGAGGAAATCCGGCGCCCATCTCGCATGCGAACGCGGGGTGGTTCAAACCTTCGGACCGCGTGACGAGCTCGGTCGTGCGGCGCTCGATCATCAGCCGTTCGGTTGGATTCGCCCGGTGATAGTAGTCGAGGCCCACCAGGTCGACGGCGCATCCAATGCGCGCCGCCGACAGCGGCGTCGCTTCGTAGCCCATCGTCATGTTGTGAAACGTGGGGATTCCCGAGAGTCCGGCGCGGACGAGCGCGTCCTTCATTCGCACGAGCGCCGTGGCGATGAGGTGCTCCTGGAACTCGGCCCAATCCACGTGCCAGGCCAGATCGTTGGCGTTCTCGGCATCGAAGATCACCGGAGGCTTGACCTGATCGAACGCTGCTGCGCGCCTGCCGTACGCGACGAGGAGCGCATTCTGGGTGCCATATTTCTCCCGCAAAAAGGCCTGGTAGAGGAGGATGGCTTCGGGGCGATAGTCCTGGTCGTAGAGGCCGTCGCGGAAGTAGAGCGTTCCTTCGTTGTCGATCTGGCAGAGCACGATCGGACCGTCGGGGTACTTGAGCGGCGCGAGCTTCGCTCCCGCGAGAGCCAGCCACTTCTCGGCTTCGATCAAGAAGGTCTCGCTGGCATAGCTGGGCACCGGAAAGCCGACCGGTACGATGGGAAGAATCACCGGAATGTTCGATGGCGAGTGCGCCTGGCACGCTGGATCCCAGACCACTCTTTCGGGAACACCGAAGTACGTGAGCTCGGCGTTGATGTG
>JBBSDY010000367.1:0-5046 GCA_038240245.1 Polyangiales bacterium | reverse complement strand
CACGAGCTGCGCACGCCGATTGCCGCCATCCGAGCCGCGGCCGAAACCCTCGAAAGCGGCGCATTGAGCGATCCCACCGCCGCCAAAGATTTCATCGGAATGATCTCGCGGCAGAGCCAACGCCTGCACGAGCTCGTCGAAGACTTGCTCGAGCTGAGCCGCATCGAAGCCCAGAAGCTCGATCTGCAGCCCAGCGCCATCGACGTCAGCGAGCTCATCGATCACATGCTCGACCTCTACGCTCTATCTGCGAGCCGTCGCGGGGTCGAGCTTGCTTCCGGCCCGTGCCCACAGGGTCTGCTTCTCACCGCCGATCGCCGGGCGCTCGAGCAGATCTTGTCCAATCTGGTCGACAATGCCATCAAGTACGCCACCTCGAGAACGGCGGTGAAGCTCTCGGCGAGCCTGCGAAACGGCGAAATCCGCATCGCCGTGGCCGACACGGGGCCCGGCATCGCCGCCAAGCACCTTCCTCGGCTCTTCGAGCGCTTTTACCGCGTGGATCGCGGCCGATCGCGCGAAGTGGGAGGCACCGGGCTCGGCCTGTCGATCGTCAAACACCTCACCGAGGCCCTGGGAGGTCACGTGATGGTCGAGAGCGTCCCTGGCGTGGGATCGACGTTCACCGTACAGTTCCCTGCCGAACTGGCAGGCAACACGCCCGAAGCACTTCTAGAAAGGTCCGACAATGCCGGGTTATCACACCAGCCGTGATTTCGAATCCGAGCTGCGAGAGCTACGAGCCCACCTCTTGGCAATGGGGGCGCGTTGCGAGCGAAGCGTGCAGCTCGCGCTCAAGGCGTTCATCGAGGGATCTGCCGATCTCATCGCCGAGGTGAAGATGCTCGACCGTCACATCGATCGCGACGAGATGGAGAGCGACGAGCTTGCTTTGCGGGTGCTCGCGCTGCGCCAGCCGGTCGCCCACGATCTGCGTCTGCTCGCCACGGCCTTCAAGCTGGTGACCGATCTCGAGCGCATCGGCGACGAGGCGGTCAACATCGCCGAGCGTGCCGAAGAGGCGGGCGAGGGATCGAAGCTCGTGCCCCATCCGCACCTGCGCAGCATGGCCGATCTCACCCAACAGATGCTGCGCGACGCCCTCGATGCCTTCGTCGACGCCGACGTCGTGCGCGCCGAACGTGTTCGCCTGGGTGACGACGCGGTCGACGAGCTCTACGGAAAAACGCTGGGCGAGATGATGGCATTCATGGCCCAGAATCCGGAACGCATTCCCGCGGCGATGGGGGTCATCAACGTCGCCAAGTACCTCGAGCGCATCGCCGACCACGCCACCAACATCGCCGAAGAGGTCATCTTCATGGTGGCGGGACACGACGTGCGCCACGAGAGCTTGCGAGCCGACGAAGGCCGCGAGTCATGAGGCGCGTCGCGCCGTAGCCTGCGCGACGTCGAGGGGTTTCGGACAGTGTTCGCGGAGCTTGCAGCCGCGGCACTCGGCGCCCCGCCAGATTCGATCGAAAAGCTCCTGAACGTCGTCGAGAAGCAAGGCGTCATCGGTGACGAAGCCGAGCTCGAAGTTGCGCCGCCCGGTGCCCTTGGCGCCAAGGCCGGCGCCGGTCCAGTTCGCGCTGCCCAGATAGAGAAATGCCCCGTCGACGACGACAGCTTTCAGGTGAACGCGGGGGCAAAGACGCATTTCGAGGCGGCACGCTCCCTGCCGGAGCTCGGGCTGTCGCGCCAGCTCCTCACGAAAAGGGCCCGACGGCGGTGATGCGTGTAGCAAGCGCAGCTCCACGCCTTTTTGAACGAGCTCGGCGAAGACCCCCAGAACCGACCGGTAGCCCGGCCTGCCGGGCCGACGGCGGCGCGACGACCAGCGGAGATCTTCGACCATCAGCTCTTTCAAGTTGGCCGTGGCGATCCACACGCTCGTCCGCGCCTCGCGCACCGCGCGAATCACCGTATCGTAGTGCCCACGCCCCGAGACGAAGCTGACATTGACAGGCCGACTCGGACGCACGAAATCCACGCCTTCATCGTATCGCTACCGTGCACTTCTGCCCCAATTTCCGGGGAGAGAACCGCCAAGCCGCCAAGGCCGCCAAGATTTGGGGGGCGATCGGTGTGGCGGTTGGCCCGCTAAAACGTGGGCTCGGGGCGGGGGCCGACTTGGGGGCTGGCGAGGTAACGGGAGATCTCGTCGCGTCGGGCCTGGATGGTGTCGAGGATGGCGAGCGCCTCGGAAGAGCGGGCGCCGTCCTTGGGGTCGGGATGCGAGATGCGAACCTTGTCCCACTTCAGCTTGACGGCGTTCTGCAGGTTGCGAATGTCCTGGATCGCGCGCTTGTTGACCTGGGTCGCGGGGCCCGACCACGCCGCGTCGATGGCGATGGCCAGCGCCGCCACGGCGCCAAGTACGATCACCGCGCGCCCTTGACCAAACGACTCGGCCGCCGACGCCGCCACCGCACATACGAACGCCGGACCCTTGAGCAACCAGAACCGCATGGCAGCCTTGCGCGTATCGCTGTCGTTGGCCTGTGCCCAGTTGTCGAGCGCCGCGAGCTGCTCGGCGACCGCCTTGTCGGGCGAGAAACCCGGCGGCGCGGTGTGCGAGATGGGATCGAACGTGTTGGGCTCTGGCGTCGAGGGCATAGCAGGGGCATCCGATCGCGGAAGCACGCTCCTCATGGGAGGCAGGCTCGGCGGCGGGAGCGATCCCGCGCGCTGGGGAGCTTCGGGCGAATCCATATCGGGTATTCATTCAGAGAACGACCCTGGAAACAATAGGGTCCGTTGGGGGTGAAGTTTTCCTAAAATCCGCCTGCGATGGACACCAACGAAGGCGATACGCGCAGCGAAAAGGCCTTCTCGGGCGAGTCTTTGGGGGCCGTGAAATAGAGAATCGTTCCACCGATCAACCCGGCGCCCCCGATGACGAACGACACCGTCGAGATGCCACTCGCCTGCTGGGCGTCCTTGCCGAGGCTGATGCCGGCCTGATCGCAGACGGACGGATAAGCCGTGCAGTGTGTCTTGGCGTCGTTCCAGATCGAGCTCGCGCGCAAGCCGAAGACGGTTCCCGCCGTCACGCCCAGCAAACCCACCACACCTACGCCGATGCCGATCGCGCGTTGTGCGCGGGCCTGACGGCGCTGATCGGCGGGCGTCGCGTGGGCGCTCGTCGCGCCGGCGTCGTCCGCGAGATTGGGGATCTGGATGGAGACTTGCGAAGGGGCAACGGTGACATCGAACGCGTCCGCCCAGGTCTTTTTGCCGGTCGCCTTCGCTTCGAGCGTGTGATGGCCGGGATCGATGGGAATGGGCGTTCCGAGCACGGCGCCCTCGATGGGATTGCCGTCGCGGAAGATCTGGATCGAAGCGGCCTGCGCGGGCAACGTGGTGATCGTCAGGTACGAAAGCCTGGGGGCAAGCGCCGAAACCCGATCGCTCGCCAGCTGCTCGCGATCCGGCGAGCCTGCCGCGTGCGCCGCGGCCATCGCGCCGCGAAACTCTGCCCAGGCGCTGGCAATACGCCCGCTCTTTTCGTAGCAATCCGCCAGATTCAAGGCCGTACCAATCCCGGGATCGAGTCGCTGGCTGGCGGCGAGCTTGGGGCACGCCGTCCCGTACTCACCGATGGCCATGAGCCGGCGCCCGTCCGCAAAGAGCGCCTCGGCGGTGATCTTGGTCGACGCGTCCTGCGCAAGACAAGGCGCCGAACGAAGAACGGCCACCGATAGCAAGGCCAACGACACCCCGCGCCTGCTCATCCTTCAGAAGCTATCGCAGCGGACCACTCCCCTGCAACGATCGGATGGAGCAGACCCTTGGGCGTGGTGCTATCGACCCCGAAGCCATACTATCGGTCACCGGCGATGCGAATCCTCTACGGCGTGGTCGGCGAAGGGATGGGGCACGCGACTCGCTCCAAGGTGGTGATCGAGCACCTCATCGCGCGCGGGCACAAGGTCAAGATCGTCGTTTCGGGGCGAGCTTTCGAGCTCTTGAAGCGCCACTTCCCCGACGTCGTCGAGATCCAGGGGCTCACGATCCGCTACGCGAAGGGCGCCATGGATCGCGAAGCCTCGGTGCTGCACAACGTGCTTCTCTCGCCCTCGATGCTGTTTCAGAACGTCTCCGCGTACATCGACGACGTCCGGCACTTCGCTCCCAAGATGGTTTTTTCCGACTTCGATTCGTACGCGTGGTTTTTCGCCATGCGCTTTCGGCTGCCCATCGTTTCCATCGACAACCAGCAGGTCATTCACAAGTGCAGGCACGACAAGGCAATCATCAAGGGCGTGCGCGCCGACTACCGCGCCACGCGCGCGTTCGTGAAGGCCAAGCTGCCGGGCTGTGATCACTACCTCATCACGTCGTTCTTCCGGCCGCACATCCGTGGCAAATTCGAGGGCCGCGTCGGCTTCGTGCCGCCCATCCTGCGGCGCGAGATCCTGGCCTTGACCCCGACCAAGGGCGACCACGTGCTCGTCTACCAAACGTCGACCAGTGACAAGGCGCTCCTCACGGAGCTCAACCGCTGCTCGAAGCACAAGTTCGTGGTGTACGGCCTACGCCGCGACGCCGTGCAGGGCAACTGCATCATCCGCAATTTCTCCGAGCAAGGCTTCGCGCGCGATCTCGCCTCCGCACGCGCGGTGGTGACCAACGGAGGCCTGTCGCTCATCCACGAGGCCATCTACCTGCACAAGCCCATCTTGAGCGTCCCGGTGCGGCACCAGTTCGAGCAAGAGATGAACGCGCGCTATCTGGAAGAGTACGGCTACGGGCTCGCCGCGCCGAAGATGGATGCCGACGTGCTCGACGCGTTCTTGCGTCAAGAGAACCGCTATTCGAAAGCGCTCGACAAGTACGAGCAGGACGGCAACGAGGTGCTCTACAAGAAAGTGGATCGCCTCATCGCCGCCCTGACGTAGCTACGAGCGCTCTAGGCTACGGTGCGCAGGTGAGTCCTGTGAGATCAGACTTCACCCACATCGGCCAAGTTGCCTTGTCGGTGCCGATGAACTGGGCCGCGTTGGCCTTGTCGCCCGTCGCGTCGGCACTGCTCAAGCCCGT
>JBBSDY010000366.1:0-5065 GCA_038240245.1 Polyangiales bacterium | reverse complement strand
GTGAGCGCGACGATGAGTGAGGGACGCGTGCGCATCTCGGTGAAGGACAATGGCGGGGGCATCGAGCGCACCGAGCACAAGCGTATTTTCCAAAAGTTTTATCGCGTCGACGATCGGCTCGCTCGCCAAAAAGAGGGCTCGGGCCTGGGGCTAGCCATCGTCAAGCACATCATGCAAGCCCACGGCGGGCGCGTCGAGCTACAGAGCGAGCTCGGCAAGGGCTCGACGTTCTCCCTCGTGCTGGCGGCCGAGGATGCTGCGCCGGTTCTCGGTGCGCAGCCCTCGCGGGCCTGAGATCGGACCAACGTGGCGAGCGCGGGCGAGACCAACGGTGGTTCGAGGACGATTCTGGTGGTCGAGGACGATCCGAGCATTACCATGGGGCTCGAGCTCAACTTGCGAGCCGAAGGTTTCGACGTGGTCGTGGCCCATGATGGCGAAGAAGGGCTGACCCGCGCTCGAAGCGGCGCGATCGATTTGGTGATTCTCGACGTGATGCTTCCCAGGCTCAACGGGTTCGAGGTGCTCCGCGCACTGCGCGGCGAAGGAAACGAGGTGTCGGTCTTGATGCTCTCCGCACGGGGCGCCGAGATCGACAAGGTGATGGGGCTCGAGCTGGGCGCGGGCGACTACGTGACCAAGCCATTCGGCGTCGCCGAGCTCATGGCGCGCGTTCGAGCCATCCTGCGGCGCGACGGCAAGGGGCGCCCCACGCGAGCGTCGGTCTTTCGCGCGGGCGCCCTCGAGATCAACCCCGCGACCCGCGAGGTCAAGCGAGCGGGCGGTCTCATCGAGCTAACGGCGACCGAGTTCGACGTGCTTCTCTGCCTCTTCGAAGCCAAGGGCCGCGTCCTGTCGCGCGAGCAGATCCAGGCCAACGTCTGGGGACCCGATCACCACGGTACGACCCGGACCGTCGACAATTTCCTGCTCCAGCTTCGCTCCAAGCTCGAGCAGGATCCCGGCGATCCGAAGCATCTCGTCACCGTCCGTGGTGTGGGCTACCGTTTCGTCGTGTGAGGGCGCTTTGGCTGATCTCGTGGGCTTTGCTGCTCGCCCTTGCGATTCCCGCGCGCGTCGCCGATGCCCAGACGACCCGCCGCGTGGTGGTGATCCACCCGCCGGCCACCGACGACATTCGGACCGAGGCCCTGACGCGCGTGCAGGGTGAGCTGACCGCTGCTGGCTTCGATGTCGTATCGGTGCTCGAAAAAGAGGGCACCGATATGTTGGCGGCGGTCGCGGCAGCCATCAAGGAAATGCAGCCCCTGGCCGTGTTTGCCATCTTCGCGCCACCGCCGTCGTCGACAACCGACGAGGCAACGGCCGAGATTCTGTTCTCCGATACTGCCCGGGGTCGAACCCTCATCGAGCGCATGCCCCTCGATCGACAGCACCCCGATCACGAAGCCAAGGTGTTGGCGGTGCGCGCCGTCGAGCTGCTCAAGGCCAACCTCGCCGAGCTGGGGGTGGCGCCTGATCGCAGTGTGGCGCCTGCGGCTCCGATCCCCAGGGCCGAGACGGTACCGACTCCATTGCCTCGAGCCCCCATGACGGGATTTGGCGTCGAAGTGGGCATTGGTGTCGTCCAGCATTTTCACGCACTGGGCGCGAGCGTCATGCCCGTCGTCAAGCTATCGCTGGCCGGCCAGCTTGGGGTCGGCGTGCGACTCTCGGCGGGCGGGCTGGGAACGGCGTCCACGGCTGGAGCCACGTTCGGTGTCGCACGCGTGCAGCAACAGTTTGGCGCGGCCGATCTGTTCTTTGCATTTCCGCGACAGCGCACCTTCCAGTGGATCGTCTCGGGCGGCGCCGGCGCGCTTCACGTCCGCATCGAGGGCGACGGCTTCTATCCCTACGAGGGACGGACGACGCAAACGTGGTCGGCGCTGGCGAACGCAGGATGGGGCGGTGCGGTGACGCTCGCTCCCCGGTTGACTTTCGTGACCGAGCTCGAGGGACTCCTGGCATTTTCTCCCACGCGCGTGCTCGTGGGGGACACCGAAGTGGGACGCATGGGAGCGCCGGCACTGCTTTTCAGCGCCGGCATCGTGGGGGTCTTTTGAGCCCGCTGCGCGGTCTGCCCGTCGCGTGGGCGCTGGCCACTCTGGGTTGTGGACCCCAAACGGTCAACGCCATCGAGCTGCGCAAGGGCAGCAGCGCCGACGCTGCCGTCCCCGGCTACACGGGCGACGCCGCCTGTCCGGGCGGGGGCCATGCGCTATCGTTCGATGGTGTCGCCGCGTGGGTCAGCGTCGACTTGGGGGGAGCCTTGCCCACGGGCAACTCGGCACGAACCGTCGAGACGTGGGTGTACACGCGCGCCACGAGCTGGGCGCTCGATCGGCACACCATCTTCGAGTACGGCACCAACGTGACGCGCCAGGCGTTTGCCATCGATCCCAATCCATTTCCGACGATGCAGTTTTACACGTGGAACGACGATCTCTTCGTCGACACGGGCTTCTTGCCCGAGCAGAGCGAAGGCTGGTTTCACGCCGCGACGACGTATGACGGAACGACGCTGCGCGGCTACATCAACGGCGTCGAAAAGGGATCGCGAACATTCATCGAGCCGCTTACCACCGCGCAGACTGTGGTCGACATCGGGCGATCGATCCACACCATGGCCTACTTCGACGGCATCCTCGACGAGGTGCGCATCTGGAACCTGGCTCGCTCACCCCAGCAGATCGCCCAGGCGATGTTCGCTCGCCTCACGGGCAATGAAGAAGGTCTCGTTGCGTACTACCATTTCGACGAAGGCACGGGCAGCACCGCCCATGACGCCTCGGATCGTCATCATGATGCCACCCTCGTTTCGGGGCCGGTGTGGGTGGCGTCGCCGGTCGCGCTTTCGTGTCCCTGATTTTCCAGCAAAAATCAGGCATCCTATGTTGCCCATGATGCGACGTTTCGCCTCGCAGCCGACTCTCGCCGTACTTGTGCTGGCGGCGTGCTCTTCCGGGACGACGTCGGTGCACCGGGACGCCGATGGCGGGGGTTCTTCCATGCCGCCGCTCGTACCCGATGCGGGCGGCATCGTCCTCAAGAGCCTCGATCTCGGGGCGACCTGCGATGCGGGTCGGTCGGTGCAAAGCGATGGCGCCGCATTGCTCGTGCGCGATCCCGAGACCCTGTCGCGCTTTTCGCTCGCGCGGGTGCTCCGACAAATCATCTCCACCGCCGGTGCGACCATCACCCCGGCCGAGCTGTTGCAGCGCCTCTTCGATACCGAGAACACGACCGCGGCCGGCGTCTTCGCGGACAATGTGCACTGTGACGATCCCGACAACCACGCTTTTGCCGAGGCCAAGGCCGTCGATTGTCCGCGTGCCGAGGGCGGGCTCGCGCAGAGCGCCGGGCTCCTTTTGCCCGACGACCCGGACTATTTCGTGCCCGTCGCCCTGGTCAATCGGTTCGATCTCATGCCGAGCGATCTGTCCACCTGCGGCGAGTACCGAATCGTCTTTGCGAAATGGTCGGGACGCACGCTCCCCGAAAATCGCGCCTTTCTCATTTTCGAAGCTGCTCTCGCCAACCCCATGCGCACCCTCGGGGCGTGCCGCACGGTGGCCGAGCTCTGGGCAAGCCTCGAATCCTCGTCGAGCCCCGCCGGCCGCGCCGATCGGATCGAGAAATTCTATTTCACCGGCCAGGACGGCTTCGCACCGGCCATCCACGCCAATCACTATGGGCTCAACCCGTTCAACTGCTCCTACTCCGGCAGGTGCGGCCAGGTTCGGTTGGGGCAGGGGATGCAAGCGCCCTGGGAGTTTCGGCAATTCCGGCTCGAGAATCCTCTGCCCGCCGTAAGCAGCGCGCCTTTGCACTTTGCGCCAACGCCCGACACGGCCTCTTTTGACCCCCTCCTCTTCGATCCCGCCGTGACCATGCAAGCCGGTGATATTTTCCGCGCGTTTTTCAGCGCGCAGTTTCCAGCCTTGACCGACCACGACGTGGGCCATATCCGCACCGAATCGCTTCCAGAATACGAAACTGGCGAGAGCGCGATCGAAGGGCCAGCGCAACCGAACTACGTGGCCCGCGTCGTCGAGAGCAGGGGTGGAGCGCTTTTCACCGAGCGCATCGCAGCAAGCCTCCAGGCTCAAGGCCTGCCGGCTTGCCCTTCCGACGATCCCATCACCCCGAGCTCCGTTCTGCAGCGAGGCGCCGCGCTCACCTGCGCAGGCTGCCATGCGCCCGAGCGGGTCCTGACACCTGACCGCAAGATCGGCTGTGGTCAGGTGTGGCCAAAGAGCCTGGGTCTATCGCATATCGACGAGCAGGGCGCGCTCTCCGAAGCTCTCACCACTGTATTTCTACCGCATCGAGCAGCGGTGCTTGGCACTTACCTGCAGGCCTGCGATCTGGCGGAGGTCATCAAAAACCTTCAACCGGTGACCGAGCAGTCAACTGGGGAATGCTTCCCGGCGGGAACTCCAATCACGATGGCCGATGGCTCGCGCAAGCCGATCGAGCAGATCGTCGCGGGCGAGGCGGTCATGACCTTCGACGAGCCGGCGCGCTCGCTTGTCGCCGGAAATGTGAGCAGCACCGTCGTGCGCCCCCACACCGATTCGCTCATCGTCATCAATGGCTCGCTCTTCGCGACGCCCAATCATCCTTTTTATACCTCGCGCGGGTGGGTCCGCGCCGAATCGCTCCACATGGGAGACGGTCTCATCGAGGCCCGCGATCTCGACCCCACGGGCAGCGTGCGCCTCGAGGTCGAGCCCGGCAGTGTGCGCCAGCTCATGATGGTGCCGGGCTCCGTCGTCACGTACAACCTCGAGATCGCCGTCCACCACAACTACTTCGCGGGCGGTCTGCTCGTGCACGATCGCCCATAGTACGACTGCAGCAGAATTTATCTGCCCGATCGACCGTCGAACCCTGCCGAGGGTCTCGCTCATTCGTCCTTCGCGCATCGCACGCCGCTCATGATGAGGTGGAATTTGCCCGGGTGGTGTACGCGGTTCGAGGAGCGCAGACCGGGGCCGTCATAGTTGAAGGCGCCGCCGCGCAGCACGTGCTCGCATTCGGTGGGGATGGGGTTCGATCC
>JBBSDY010000365.1:0-5081 GCA_038240245.1 Polyangiales bacterium | reverse complement strand
GGCGCTGCCCGTCGCGGGCGGCTCCATCGGAATCGGCGTGGACGTTCATTTTTGGTGAAGGATCGCCAGGGGGCGGCAGATAAACTTGGGTAACGGGGGGGACTGCATGGCCTTGCTGTCCCAAGACACACGCACCGACATGGGCGCCGACATGGACGCCGATGGACTCTTTCGCCTTCATTCCCGGTTCGTTGCAAGCTTCCTCTTTCGTCTGGGCGTGGGTCGCGAGGATCTGGACGACTGGGTGCAGGAGGTATTTCTCGTGGCACATCGCCGGGGCGGCTACGTGGTGGGTCCGGCGCGCCCGACCACATGGCTGGCCGCCATCGCGCTGCGCGTCGCCATGAAGGCTCGCGAGCAACGGCAAATGCGCCAGCGCACGATCCAGGACGATGTCGCAGGCGAAGACCTCCCCTCGGCGAGCGCCAGCCCCTTCGATACGCTGGCGGCCCAGCAGCGATTGAGGTGGCTGCTCGAGCGCATCGAGCCCGAACGCCGCGCGGTGTTTCTCCTGTTCGAGGTCGAGGGCGAGAGCTGCGACGCCATTGCCGACGCGATGGGCGTGCCCGTGGGCACCGTGTATTCCAGGCTGCACGCCGCGCGGCGCGACTTCAACGAGGGCTGCAGCCGGCTCGAAGCCATCGAGAGAGCGGCTCCTCGCCGCTCGGGAGGACCATCGTGAGCGATCCCATCCGGCTACGCGACGATCCGGCCACGCCCAAGTCCCGGCAGCGCTTGCTGGGTCTGGGCAGCAGCGAGCACGACCTCGGGTTCGACGACGCCGCGGGGCTCGCTCGCCTGAGGGGCTCGATCGACTCCGGGTCGTTCGTGCGCACCCGCGCTTCGCGCCCGCGAATGTTCGCAGCGCTGGTGCGAATGTCTCGTTACGCGGCGCTGCCCGCCCTGTGGGTGTGGCTCTCGCTGCCCGCCGCCGCAGCCGCGGGGTGGTGGGCCGTTCATCACGCGCCGAGCGTGTGGCAACACTTGCATGCGCCCGCTCCCCTTCCCAGTGTGCAGCCGGCCGTGATCGATCCGTCGACGTCGCCTCCCCCGATCCCCCAGCCGCCGGGCCATGATGACGAGACACCGGTTGCTGCCGATCCCGCGGGAGTGCCGGCAGCTTTGCCGCCTCCCACGCCCGCACACCGCGGCGGAGCCACCGACGAGGCGCGCGATCGGCTGTTGGTCGCCGAGACCACTCAGCTTGCCGAGCTGCGTCGTCTCGGCCAAACGGATCCGCGACGCGCCGTCGCTCTCGCCGACGAAGGCGCACGTCAATTTCCCAACGGATTCTTTGCTCAAGAGCGCGAAGCGATCGCGATCACGTCGCTGCTCCGGCTGGGGCGGGACGGCGACGCCCGCGCACGCGCCGAACGTTTCTTGATCCGCTACCCGCGCGGTCCTGCGGCCGAAAAGATTCGCAAGGCCGTGGGATTGCCGGGCGAGTGAATTGACTGGCGATCAAAGAGCGGCGCTGCGCTTACGACGAAACGCAAACGCAAACGCGAGCGCGAGCCCCAGCAGTCCGAGCGGCGTGCCACGCGACGATCGGGAGCTCGTGCGACACGAGCAGCCGGCTCCATCCGCCGGAGCGGCCATCGCCAAGGCTGCATCCGCAGCAGCCAACGCCCCGCCTTCATGGACCGGGCCCCTCACGACCGGCGCGGCATCGGGCAAGGTCGTCGCTGTCGCGGCATCCTCGACGCGACTGACCGCCCCGTCTTCGGGCTCGGCCACGAGATCGCCATCGATCGCAGCGTCAGCCGACGACGCGGCATCCGCGTTTCCCGCATCAGTCGCGCCGAGCGATGCGAGCGCGCGTTCGATGGCGGTCACGAACTGATCGGCGATGATCTTGGCTCCGGCGTCGTTGGGATGCACGCCCGCGTCGGCAAAATTCGTCATGTCCCAAACGGCGAGATCAGGTTGGGTGAACCACGACGCCGTCGCGGCGTTGACGTCGGCGAGCACGTACCCGTTGTCCTGGGTGATGGTGCGAACCAGCGGCGCGATCTGATCGCGGATGACGGCTCCCTTGATGAGGCCCCCGCCCCACATCGCGGCGGCGCTAGGTGACGTTGCGGCCACGATCTTGACCCGCGGATTGAGCTTCTCGAACTCGCCGACGAGCTTGGCGTACTCCGCCTGGTACGTCGACTTGGCGGTGTCCCAGTAACCGGAATCGTTGGTGCCCAGCATGATCGTGACGACATCGGGCGACGGCGAGTCCGTCTTGCACTTCTTGAGCTCGGGCGTGGAAAGATAGTAGTCGCTGGAGCGACTGGCGTTGTCGGTCAAAAGAGCCCCGTTGTGACCGCAGTTGGTCACCCGAAACCCAGGACCGAGCTTTTGCTGGACGTAGGTCGGGTATTGCCAGGAGGGCTGGCCACGCTGGGTGATGCTGTCACCAACGCAGACGACTTCGACGGGGCGGGCGGCGGCATCCATGGCGCCTACCAACCCCCGTCGCGATCGCTGTTCAGATTGCCATTGAACACCGACCGAAACGTCATCCCGAGCTGCTGACCCGCGGCATCGAAGAGCGCAGCGCGGAGCTGCACCATCTTGCCCGAGGGGATCGTGATCGGGGCGGAGTACGCCTGAGCTGTCGCGGTCGGGTCGAGCGCGCTCTTCGGATCCTGGGTGAAGTTGCCGAGCGTGTAGCGGATCGTCGCGCCCGAAACGGTGGGCGTCAACGTGATCTTGGCCGATGATCCGGCGGGCACGCGGTAGTCCATCTTGCCCTCGCTCTTCTTTCGCTCATACAGGCCCTCGATGCTGGCGCTGAAGCGAAAGAGCAGCTTGTCGAGCATCACGTCGGTCTTGGCGAAGCGGGTCGTGAACTGGGCCAGGGTCTGGGTAAAAAACGGGTTTCTGGTTCGCTCGGCGTGCGCCGCGGCCGTGTCGCGAAGGTACTGGATCGTCCGCTCCTCGCCGCGCTCCCAGTACACCTGGTCGGCTCCCAAAAAGAGCGGGTTGTTCGTGTCGGTGATGGGGTGGCCGTCCTTCTCGAAAAGGCTGAGATCCTCGTAGGCGTAGCTGGCGGTCTCGAACCATCCCGGCACGTCGGGGGTGTTGATCACCGGAAACCCCATGGTCAGCCATTTCTGCGGATCGTCGCCGCTGTTCCACACGTTCATGGCCATGTCCTTGTTCGCCCGCGTCGTCGGGGCCCAGGCCATTGCCTTCTTGCCCCGCTGGGTGACGAACTCGTCGAGTCGGCTCTCGAGGTACTGGATGACGTCGCCCAGGTTGGTCAGGTTGTGCGCTGCCATGAACTGCGGGCTGTCGGCCTTGAGCTTGTTGAAGTCGATGGAGAACTCGTCCCCGCCCACGTGGATGTAGCGCGACGATGCGAAGACGTCGGCCATCTCGCCGATGACGTCGTTCAAGAACGTGTAGGTCACGTCCTTCGCGATGTGCACATGTCCGCCGTCCCAGTTCACCGCCGGATACGACGAGGTGATGCTGCCGGAGTGGAACGGCACGTCGATCTCGGGAATGAGCGACACGCCGCGGTCATCGGCAAATTTGACGACATCGAGCAGCTCGTCTCGCGTGAAGACCTTGGGCGCCTTGAGACCGAAGGCGCCCCAGTTCGTCGATCCGAGCTGGGGGTACTTGGTCGACGGGAAGGTCCAGCCTTCCATGTCGCTCATGTGCCAGCGCAGGTACTCGATGCGATACAGGCGGCAGAGCTCGATCTGCTGCTTGAGCGAATCGGGCGTATGAAGAACGCGCGCGATGTCCACCATGAGGCCGGTGTAAGCGGGAACGGGATCGTCGTTGATGGTCAGGCGCGGAACGCCGAAGCGAGATCCCTTCGCAAAGAAGAGCTGAAGCAGCGTCGAGGTGCCCTGGGCCACCGCCGCGTACGATCCTCCCGTGATGCGCGCGGCGTCGGTGACCTCGAGCTTGTACACGAGTCGCGTCTGACCGGCGTCGAGGCCAAGGACGATGTCGCCCTTTTCTGGCGTGGCCGTCGAGGGCGCGAGCGTGAGACCGGTGAGAATCTGAACCTCGCTCGACAGCACGGCCGCCAGGGCAGCGAGCGACGGGCTCGTTGCCACGATGCGCGTGGACGGCAGGATCTCGATCGATCCCGTAGTCCTGGCCACGGTCGTCGGCCAAGGCACCAGGGAGAGATCGCCCGCATCGCCCAGATCGACGGGATCGCCCCGCACACCTGCGTCGATGCCGGGCATCTCGTTGCCTGCCGCGCCCGCCGCGTTGCCGACGGGCGCGCCCGAGCCACCCGCGCCGCTCGCGCCCGGCGCGCCAGCGATTCCGGGAGCGCCGCCACCGCCCATCGGATCGGTGACCCTGCGACTGTCGACACCTTCGGCGCTACAGCCCAGCCCTCCCGCCGAGACCAGACCGAGAGCAAGGATGGGGCATACACGAGAGATACGTAGAGACATGGTGCCTCCGCACGGGGGACGGCCGGAGCAATTCGCCGGAACGAGGGTCTATCCCCGGGGCCCCCACGATCCTTCGCGAGATCGGCCGACGTCGTGCTTCGGGCTAGCTTTCGATGACCGACGCGGGCGCCCGATGTCGCCGGGGGCTGCGCAGCTTTTCGAGTGCCTTGGCCTCGATTTGCCGAATGCGCTCGCGGGTCAGGGCAAACTGCTTGCCGACTTCTTCGAGCGTGTGCTCGGTCTTCTCGCCGATTCCAAACCGCATGCGGAGGATCTTGGCTTCGCGGGGCGTCAGCATCGCGAGCAGCGTGCGTGCTTGCTCGTCGCGATCTTGCGCGCAGGCGGCCTCGAACGGCGAGACTGCCTTGTCGTCCCGAATGAAGTCGGCCAAAACCGAGGCGCCATCCTCACCGATGGGGGTCTCGAAGCTGAGCGGCTCCTTGGCGAGGGCGTAGACGTTGCGGACCACGGCCAGCGACACGCCCATCTTCTCGGCGAGATCTTCGGGCTCGGGCTCGCGGCCATATTCCTGCACGTGCAGCTGGCTCGCCTGAATGAGCTTCTTGGCCTGCTCGACCATGTGCACCGGGATGCGAATGGTGCGTGCGCGATCGGTCAGGGCTCGCGAGATCGCCTGGCGGATCCACCACGTGGCATAAG
>JBBSDY010000364.1:0-5101 GCA_038240245.1 Polyangiales bacterium | reverse complement strand
GACTCGAGGCGCTTCGCGGCGAGCCTCCGCCCGCCAAGGTAACGGTTCGCGAGAACGGTATGGCCATGGTCGTCGATCTCGCGCACGGCCAGAAAACGGGGGCCTTCCTCGATCAGCGCGACAACCGCAAGAGGGTGCGCGACTTTGCCCAGGGCCGGCGCGTTCTCAACCTCTTCAGCTATGCGGGCGGCTTCTCGGTCGCCGCGGCCCTTGGAGGAGCCACCCACACGACCTCGGTCGACATTGCCCAGGCCGCGCACGCGACGGCGCAGCTATCCATGCGTGCCAACGACATCGATCCGGGCGGCCACGCCTTCGTGACGGCCGACGCCTTCGCTTTTCTCGATGCGGCGCGGGTGAGGCGAGACACTTGGGACCTCATCGTCAGCGATCCGCCAAGCTTCGCGCCCAGCGAAAAGGCCAGGCCACGCGCCCTCGGCGCCTACCGCAAGCTGCACGGCGCATGCGCGGCGGTGCTGGCGCCCGGGGGCATCTTTTGCGCAAGCTCTTGTTCGAGCCACGTTACGGCCGAGGACTTCGCAGCGACGCTCGACGACACAGCGCTCGCGGGCTCGGACCTGTCGATGGTCGGCCTCTTTGGATCGCCGTGGGATCACCCGACCCTCGCGGCATGGCCGGAGGGTCGGTACCTCAAGTTCGCGATTGTGAGCTAGCCGACGCGGCCCAGCGGGGGCTTGAGCGGAAGTGCGAGACGCGGATTGGATGGCTGTGCGAGCGGCGGAGTGGGCCCGCTCTTGACGGGCGCGTCGCCCGAGGTGTCGAGCACTTGAATGGCCTGGAACAGGCGATCCATGCCGTACTCGAGCGCGCTCGCCTTGACGAACACCTGCGAAATCTTGATGAGCTTGAGCGCCGTCGTCTTGCCGAGGTCGATCTCGCGCTCGAGGAAGGCCTCGAACGAGCCGTAGCCCTTGGCCTCGTAGAGCTTGCGCTGCTGCACTTCGCGAAGGACTCCGCCGATGTCGAAGAAACCCTTGTTGAGATTTTTTCGATACGAGCGAATCTGGAGCAAGGCGTTGTGGAGCTCGCCGATCTTGACCTTGAGCTCTTCGGCACCGGTGGGGACTCGGATGGTCGCCCTCGCGCTGCCCGGAGGCGGCGGCTCGGCAGCGCGGGCACGCGCCTCGGCAGCGTGCTTGGCGGCATGGCGAGCTGCCCAGGGAGCGGCACCGCGAAGACCCAGCTTGCGCTTGGGAAGCTCGGGAGTTGCGGGCGCCGCGACGTTCTTGCTTTCTTTCGCCATGGGCTTGTCGCCGGGGCGTCGGGCGGAAGCAGGGGCGATTTTGACCACGGCCGCGGCGGGTTTAACCCCAACTTTTGCGGCTAGAACCTTACCCTGCTTGGCGGCACCGTTCAATGTCTTCACCTTACCCATCCCCTTAGAATCTTTGTTCTTTTTCGACATCGGTCCCCGCTCCGGCGGTGCTGTGTACGGCTGAGTTGAACCGCTATACCAGGCCCGTTACCAAAGTTGGCTTTAACAAAAAGGGGCACATACGTCCAGCAACTTACACGCCGGGCACCAATTCCTACGCTCGGCGGACCTGCCAGGGGCAGTGTTGACCCAGGTTTGCCAACGGTCCGTCACGACTCCGAAATCCGCCGCAATGAGCGGCCCATGGACCATCCGTGCTAGAGCGATCCCATGGCGAACGACACGGGTCCCGTCGCGCCCGGGGGTGATGACCCCCGCCATCGCGCGCCGCTCCCGACCGACGCGCTCGCCGTTCCGCCGAGCGATCGGATCGCGGTGGTCATCAATGGCAACGCCAAGAGTGTGAACGACGAGGTCATCGACACGCTCGACCAAATCTTGTCCGCCGGCGAGCTGTTCATCTCGCGCCGGGTCGAGGAGGGCCGGTACATCGCCCGGACACTGGTGGAGCGCGGCTATGGCACCGTGCTGCTGGGCGGAGGCGACGGAACCTTCACGGTGATGGTCTCGGACATCGTTCGCGAGGCCCGACGGCAGGGCAAAGTCCCGCCCCGTTTCGGGTTGCTGCGGCTCGGCACGGGCAACGCGCTCGCGTGGGTGATCGGGGCCAGCTCCGCCAAGAGGGGAGGCCTCAAGGTCGATATCGAGCGGCTTCGTGGCGACGCCGGCTCGCGACCGATACGCCTCGTCGAGGTCGAGGAGTACCTCGCCCCGTTCTGCGGGTTCGGGATCGATGCCCTGGTGCTGCGCGACTACGACCGCGTGAAAACAGCCCTCGCGCGCGGACCCGTGGGGCGCTTCGTCCCCGGTGCGCTCACCTATGCCATCTCGGCCGCAACCCGCTCGCTGCCGGCGTTTCTCTTTCGACCGGTTCCCCATGTCCGCGTGGTCAACGAAGGTGCCGAGGCCTACCGGTTGGGCGAAAAGGGCAGCATCGTCGGCCGGCCCATCCGCAAAGGTGAAGTCATCTACGAGGGCCGGGCGCGCATCGCCTCGGTGTCGACGATCCCGTACTATGGCTTCGGTTTTCGTTGCTTTCCCTTCGCCGAAGAGCGCCCCGACCGCATGAACCTGCGCGTCTCGACCATCGGATCGATGACCGTCGCCGCGAATTTTCCGGCGATCTGGAAGGGGCAATACGAAAACCTCGAGCTTCTGTTCGACTACCTGGTCGAGCGGGTGTCAATCGAGACCGATCCCGAGACGGAGTTTCAGATCGGCGGAGATCCGGTGGGAAAGCGAAGCAAGGTGCGCGTGGGGCTCTCGCCCGAGCCGATTCGGCTCGTCGATTTCTACGCCCCTCCGCGCGGGTGACGGCATGAGGGTGGCTCTGCGGGCCGCGTTGCTATGCGCCATTTCCTCGGCCGCGTGGCGCGCGAGGGGCAGTGCTGGCAAGGAGCTGCCCACGCTGCATGCCGAGGCCACGTGCGACACGCTTTCTCGTCCGGGCAAGGTTCAGTGCGTCGTGCGAGAGCGCCCGGTGGCCGGCAAGCTGCAGTGGGGCGACGTCATCGTGCTATCGGCTCCGGCGTTTGCGCCGCCGTTGCGCACCCGGGCCGCCGCCGGTGACGCGACACGCTCCGATGCCGAAGGCGCCGACTTCTCCCTCGCTCTCGCCGCGACGGACGAAGGCCGGGGAACGCTCAAGATTCTCGGACGCGCCGTCGTCTGCGGCGAAGGTGGCTGCCGTCCTTGCCAGGCCGAGGCGATCGCCCAGGTGGTCGTGGGCTCGGCGGCGGACGCGGGTCGCTAGGATGCTCGGCCCCGGAGGGATCGCGGGGGTGGCCAGTTCCGGACTTGCTCGGGAGGGGCGAGGGAAGAGTCGCCGAGGGCAGATAGTTGGCCCTCCCGAGGGGCTCTGGGTATTTCAAGGCGGTGCGGATCTCCGGTCGGCTTTCTGAAACCACGCTGGGCGATGTTCTGGGGACGCTGTTTCGTGCACGCGTCACGGGGCTGATTCGTCTGACCGAGACGCTGGGGGTCGCGGCCGGTCGCACGCACGCCATTTACCTGTCGCGCGGCGAGGTCGTTGCCGTCGACACGCAAGCAAAGGTGCCCCCCCTGGGCGACATCCTGCGCCAGCGGGGGCTCATCGACGGCACCGTGCAAAAGCAGATCGGGATTCGCCTTTCGTCCGGGCGCAAGCGCCGGGTGGGCGAGGTGCTAGTCGAGGAGTGTCGAATCTCTCCCGCGGTCGTGGGGGCCGCACTGCGCCAACAGCTTCGGGCCCGGCTCGACACGCTCTTTCGCCTCGAAGAGGCGCTTCTTTCGTTTCACGTTGCCTGCGCGCTGCCCGAGGGCGGGATGCTACCGCTCGCCCCGCGCGAATACCTCTTCGGGCGACCTCGCGCGCGTGACAAGACCGCCCGCGTGGGTCGACGCCGCGACGATCCCGCCCAAGGCAGACCGTCGCAGGGATACCGAAGCGACGCGCTTGCGTTGCTCGGCCTCGACGAGGACGCCAGCATCTCCGATGTCACGCGGGCCTTTCGCGAGCTCGCCAGCCAGATGCACCCCGATCGCCACATCCACGCCTCGGCGTCCGACCGTCGCGTCGCCGAGCAAAAATTCGCGGCGCTCTCGGCTGCGTATCACGCTTTGATCGGTTGACTTTGAACGGCTGATTTTGAACCGCCACGGCGCCAAGGCCGCCAATTTTTTTGGTTCACGAAGGTATCCCCCAATCCTTGGCGCTCTTGGCGGCTTGGCGGTTCTCTTCTCTTCAGGCTGGGGGCTTGAGCGACACGTCTTCGCCGCAGAGGCGTTGGCACAAGTAGTTCGCAACCTCGGAGGGTTTGGTGCCCGGGCCGAAGCCGGCGTCGAAGCCCAGCTCGAGCGCGAGCTTGTGATCGATACGCGGGCCGCCCAAAAGTAGGACGACCTGGCTGCGCCAGCCTTGCTCGCCAATGAGCTCGACCAGGGCCGAGGAGTTCTCTTTGTGGCAGTTGCGCTGGGTCACCACCTGGCTCACCAGAATTGCATCGGCGCGAAGGGCGCGGGCGCGGGCGGCAAGCTCGGTATTTTCGACCTGGGCGCCCAGGTTGTGAGATTCGAAAGCACGGTAGCTCTCGAGCCCCTTGTCGCCAGCGTAGCCTTTGAAGTTGAGCACGGCGTCGATGCCGACGGTGTGCGCGTCGCTTCCCGTGCACGCGCCGACCACCACGATCTTGCGGCCGAGTCGCTTGGCCACCCGGGCGTCGAGCTCTTCGTGGGTGAGGACCGACGTCTTGACCTCGGAGACCTGGAGCCTGCTTGCATCGACACAATGCTCGGAGTGGCCGTAGACGACGAAGTACGAGCAGCCTTCGCTTACCTCTTCCATCGCGGTCACCAGGGGCTCGAACAAACCGTGCAGCTCGGCGAATCGATGAGCCGCCTCGCGCGCCTTGGGAGACGGAGGAAGTGGCAGAACGAACGACATCTGCACCATCCCGTCGCCTTCGCGGTCGCCGTAAGCGCGGAGCAGCTTGGGATCGGTGGGGTGCATCAGGCGTTGCCTTTCTCGAGGGCTTCGAGAAATGGGTTCAAGTAGTGGGCGCCCTTCTCGATGACGCCCGCGTATCCCTTGCCGCCTTCGCGCGTGCGCTTGACGTCGGCGAATGCGCCGCGCGAAATGGCGCGCCAGATGGTCTCGTGCTCGACGTC
>JBBSDY010000363.1:0-5103 GCA_038240245.1 Polyangiales bacterium | reverse complement strand
GGTTAATCCCTGGGTCTTTCTGTCGTTCTGCGGGGGCTTGGAGGCCGAAATGGTGACGGGCGCTAGCGTGCGCATCACGTCGGGTCCGCTCTCCCGTACGGGTGGCGCGGACGTGGTTTCGGGAGCGTCGGTGAAGGACGTACGGCACCTCGGCCGCGGCTCGGTGGTGATCAAGCGCGAACAGACGCAGCTCACCTTGGGTGGGTCCGACTCGGTCGAGAACGACTACAAGTCGGCGTCCTTCAACGGCGCGGTGCGAACCGATCTGTTCCAGCACGACACCCAGCTCGAGCTCGCCTACGCCCGCAACTGGGACTCTGTCTGCGACGTCGTCCACACCGCCAACACCGATCCCACGCTGCGTGCTGCCCTCGATGACTCGAAAGGCTGCTTCGATTCGAGCAGCACGACCCGCACCGAGCGACCCATTCGCACGGACGCCTTTCAGCTCACCTGGTCACAGGCGTGGACGCCGGTGCTCATGACCCAGGTCGTCTATACCGGTCAGATCCAGAACGGGTTTCTGAGCGATCCCTATCGCGCCGTCGTTTTGAGCGCCGGCGGTCAGTACGCGCAAGAGCACCATCCCGACAACCGCGCGAGACAGGCCCTGGCGCTCCGCGGGGCGCTCTATCTGCGGCCTATCAAGGGCGCGTTGCGACTCGGGGTGCGCGGTTACCGCGACACCTGGGACATCACCAGCGTCACCATCGATGCCGAGGCCGAGAAGTACGTCTTCCCGTGGCTACGCATCCGCGCCGGCGGCCGTTTCTACAAGCAGAGCGGCGCCGTCTTCTGGAGCGACGACTACACCGGGGGCGAGCCACTGCACGGCCCGCGCGGGCAATTTTGGTCGGGCGATCGCGAGATCTCGCCGTTTTGGAGCGTGATGGTGGGAGGCCGTGCGCTCGCCTCGTGGATGGCCGAAGAGCACCGCATTCTCGGCATTTTCGAGGGCTTTCAGGCGGCGGTGGGATTCGACGTTCTCCTTTACGACTATTCCGACTTCACGCTGGCCGGGCACGCCCCCCTCGACACCAAGGCGTACATCGGCTCGCTCAGCCTGACGGCACTTTTTTAGCCCAGCCAGGCCCGCCAGGGTTGCCCTCGTCTCCGGCAGGGTTGCTCGGGGGCTCGGGGGCTGGTACCGGAACGTTAGATGCGTGAAGAGATGGTGATGACCGGCATGCCGCGCCCGGGCAAGGCCCTGCTCTGGGTGATGGGGTTGCTCCTGTCCATCTGGATCATGTTCGCCGTGGGCATCAACTACGGCAGCCTCGATCCCCGCGTGTTTCGCCTCTTTACGGGCAACACCCAGGCCATCCTGCACGGTGAGGTCTGGCGGCTCTTCACCGCCCCGCTGATGCACCTTCCCGCCGGGCCAGGAGCGGTGAGCCATATCCTCTATGCGCTGCTCGGGCTCTACTTTCTGGGTCCGACGCTCGAGGCCCGCTGGGGCGCCCGCCGGATGCTGCTGTTTCTCATGGGCTCGGCGGTGTGCGGCTTCGTGGCGCAGATGATGGCCGAGGCGCTCCTGCCGCGCTCGCTCTCGGCGGCGCTCGGGCAGCCCGACTGGTTTGGATCGATGGGTGCGATCGAAGCCATCGCCGTCGCATGGGCCCTGTCCAACCGCGGCCAGACGGTGCGCCTGTTTTTCGTCCTGCCGGTGACGGCGACGGGCCTTCTCATCTTCGTCATCGGCTTTAGCGTGCTCATGGTCTTCGCCGGCGAGAAACCGCACGAGGGCCTGGTCACCCCGTTCGGCGGCATGCTCGCAGGTTACCTGTTCGGTGCCGGCAACCCCACGCCGATGCGCCGCCTATTCTTGAAGGCGCGTTACTTCTGGATCGCCCGGCGCGCGGCCAAGTTCCGAAGCTCGCAGCCGCGGCTGCGGGTGATCGAAGGCGGGGACACCCCCCAGTCCCGGCGCAAGCCCCCCACCGACAAGCGATTCTTGAACTGATCGGGATCCTGCCTCTGGAGCGGTCCTCTGGCGCCGCGGCTCGAATCACAAAAGCGGTGAGACGAAGCGGCCGGCGCCTTCGGCGATGCGGTTGCCGAGGGATCTCTTGGCCCAGGTGGCCAGATCGATCGGAACGGTGTGGGCAAGGTCTTCGGCAAACGAAGCTTCGAGGCGTCGTGCGGTGATCGCGTCGTGGATCAACGTGTGTACTTCGAAATTCAAGCGGAAGCTTCGCATGTCCATGTTGGCGCTTCCGAGAAGAACGATTCGCCCATCGACGACCATCGTCTTCGCGTGGATCATGCCCGGCGTATATTCGTGAATGCGCACGCCCGCCTCGAGAAGCTGCTCGTAGAAGCTGCGTCCCGCGTGAAAGGTCACCCGGTGGTTGGAGCGGCCGGGCAAGATGAGCTTCACGTCGAGCCCTCGCATCGCGGCGACCTCGAGCGCCACGACCATGGGCGCGTCGGGAACGAAATAAGGCGTCGTGATCCAGACTCGCTCGCGGGCGGCGGCGATGGCAGCGAAGAAAATTCGGTGGATCGCCTCGGTGCGCGTATCGGGTCCGCTCGGAACGATGGCCACCGTGGCGTCGCCCGCCACGAGGGGGGGGGAAGGAAAGTACGGGTTCGGATCGACGCCTTCGCCGGTGGCGAAAAACCAATCCTGGAGAAAAACGCGTTGCAGCGGGCGGGCCGCCGGTCCTTCGAGCCGGAAGTGCGTGTCGCGCCACTGGCCGAGCTTGGTCATCTTGCCGTGGTACTCGTCGCCAATGTTGACGCCGCCCGAGAACGCGACCGAGCCGTCGATGATCACGATCTTGCGGTGGTTGCGCAGGTTGACCGGCTGGAGCAAAAGCGATCGCATGGGCAGAAAGATCCCCACGCGCGCACCGGCCTTGCGCAGCGGTCGGCGCCATGTCGCGCCCACGCCAAGACAGCCGTAGGCGTCGCAGAGCAAGCGCACCGTGACGCCGCGGGCGGCGGCACGGGCGAGCTTGTCCCGAAACCACGCGCCGGTCTTGTCGTTGCGAATCAGGTAGTATTCGGCGTGAACGTGGTGCTTGGCCTCGTCGATGGCGGCGCCGAGCGCATCGTAGACATCGCTGCCGTGGCTATAAACCTCGACGCGGTTGCCGGTGCTGGCCGGCTCGCCCGTCAAGAGCGCGCCCATGTGGAAGATCTGCTTTTCGAGCTCGTTGAGCCCGGGCTGCGCGGGCATGAAGCTCGTTCCGGTCTCCGCCGCGCGGGCGGCCAGCCTGCCGCGGACCAGCGTGTCGGCTTGCCGCTTGCGCCGCGCCGGCCACCGCACGCGGTCGCGTCCGAAGAGCAGGAAGAGGATCGCCCCGACGGCAGGGAGAAAAAGCAGCGTCAGAATCCAGGCGATGGTGCTGGACGGTTCCTTGCGTCGCAGGACGACCAGCGGAATGAGCGTCAGCGCCACCAAGGCGAAGAAAGCGCCTACCCACCCCGCAACGCCGGGACCCATGTGAAGCCAGGAGAGCATCTAGTCCTTTACATTACTCAAGCTGAAGGGGTAAGCGTGGGCCTCGATGCGCGTGCTCATCGACGCCGAAACCGCCGGACGGGGAATCCGGCGAATGGCGGGCGAAATGGTGGAAAGAGCCGGTGGCGCGGGCAACCTCGCTCTGGTGGGCATCTGCCGCGGTGGGGTACCCCTGGCCGCCAAGCTGGCGCAGCACATCGAAGAGCTCGAGGGCAAGAAGGTCCCGGTAGGGTCCATCGACATCTCGCTCTACCGTGACGACGCGGCGACCGCGCTGCCCCGGCCGCAGATAGGGCGAACCGAGATCCCGTTCGAGGTAGGGGGGCATTGCATCGTGCTCGTCGACGACGTTCTTTACACCGGGCGCACCGTGCGCGCGGCGGTCGACGCGCTCCTCGACTACGGTCGGCCCAAAAAGATCGAGCTTGCCGTACTCGTCGACCGTGGCGGTCGCGAGCTTCCCATCCAGCCCGACTTCGTGGTCAAGGTTGCCGACGTGCCGGCCGTCGATCGCATCGACGTCATCTCCGACGAGACCGGCCACCGTGCCGTCATCTATCCAGGAGTCGACGGATGACGGGCGCCCCCCAGATGTGGAGTAACAAGCACTTGCTGGGCACCGAAGGGCTGGCCGCCGATGATGCCGTGCGCATCCTGGACACGGCCGAGGTCTTCTTCGAGGTCTCCAAGCGAAGGGTGCGCAAGGTCCCCACGTTGCGGGGAAAGACGGTCATCAACCTGTTCTTCGAGCCGTCCACGCGTACGCGCACCTCGTTCGAGATCGCCGGCAAGCGCCTGTCGGCGGACGTCATCAACTTCTCCGGATCGAGCTCGAGCGTCACCAAGGGCGAGACGTTGCTCGATACCATCAAGAACCTCGAAGCCATGCACCCCGACGTTCTCGTGGTCAGGCACGGAGCGTCGGGTGCGCCCCACTACGTCGCGGCTCACACCCGCGCTGGCGTCGTCAATGCTGGCGACGGAACGCACGAGCATCCGACGCAGGCCCTGCTCGATGCGTTCACCATTCGGCGCGCCAAGGGAAGGATCGCGGGGCTCACGGTGGCCATCTGCGGGGACATCGCGCACAGCCGCGTCGCTCGCTCCAACGCCATGCTGCTCTCGACCCTCGGAGCTCACGTTCGGTTCGCCGGGCCGCGCACGCTGCTTCCGGCCGTCGACAACGCGTATCCCGTCGAGACGTTCGATCGCGTCGAGCCCGCGCTCGAGGGAGCCGACGTGGTCATGGCCCTGCGCATTCAGCGCGAACGACTCTCGGGTGCGCTCTTGCCGAGCATGCGCGAATACTCGCGGCTCTTCGGGATCAACGAGGCGCGTCTGTCGCGCGCCAAGCCCGACGCCATCGTGATGCACCCCGGTCCCATCAACCGCGGTGTCGAGCTCGATGGCGCGGTCGCCGACGGTCCGCGCAGCGTCGTGCTCGATCAGGTCGAAGCCGGCGTGGCCATCCGCATGGCCGTGCTCTACCTGCTCTCGGCCGAGCCGGGCCAGGCGCCGCTGGCTTGACTCATCCTTCGGCCCAGCGTCGGGGCATCGTTCGGAGCGTATTGGCCCCGAGAGCATCGCACCATGACAAGAAGCGCTGGCGGGGGACGCCGCGCCAGCGCAGGTCG
>JBBSDY010000362.1:0-5107 GCA_038240245.1 Polyangiales bacterium | reverse complement strand
GGTTGAAAACGCTCGGGCTCGACCGAGGGTCCCTCGTCTGCCGCTTCGTCGGCGACCAGCGACGACATGGGCACCGTGCGCCGCTCGGCGCGCGCGTGCGTCCGGGCCACGTTAATCAGGATTCCGTAGAGCCACGTGCGCAGCGACGAGCGCCCTTCGAACCGGTCGAGCGACTCGAGTGCCGCGAGCCAGGCGTCCTGCACCACCTCGGACGCCGACGCCGCATCGCGCACCCAGACGCGGGCAATGCGCAGGACGGTCGGCTGATGCTCCAAGACCACCCTCGTGAAGGCCGCCTCGTCACCCGCTCGAAGCGCGGCGATGGTGACGGCTTCGTGGGCGCAGGTATCCATCACGAGTCAGGTGGAAGATCCGCGATCGATTCTGGCCCGATCCCGCCAAAGAAACAATCAATCGCTGGCTTCGTTCACCGAGCCACGATGTAGGTGCCCGGCGTCTGCACGTTCGTGCAAGAATGAGCGCGTGCGCGGGATCGATCTGCATCGTGTGACGCTGCACGCCTACGGCGTGGCGTTCGATGGTAGCGTCCTCGACCGGCTGGGGTTGCCACGAGAGTCGAGCGCCGCGATCGACACGGCGCATGAGGCGACAGCATGAGCCGCCGCAGCAACGCGGCAAGCAGGTGTGACCACTGCCGGCTTCATCTCAGCCTGTGCATCTGCGCCATGATTCCGCGCATCGAGACGCGCACGCGCCTCGTGCTCGTCGTGCATCGTTCGGAATACATCAAGACGACCAACACCGGCAGGCTCGCCGCCGCGTGCCTCGTCAACAGCGAGGTACTCGTGCGCGGTCACGAGGACGCGCCCACCGCGCCGATCTACATTCCGCCGGGATCGATGGGTGTCGTGCTATTTCCCGCTGACGACGCCGTTCCCCTCGTCGAGCTTGCGCCTTCCCTCACGAGCGCCGGCCAATCGATCACGCTCGTCGTGCCCGACGGCAACTGGCGCCAGGCTTCCAAGGTGCGCAGCCGGGTCCCGGGGCTCTCCGTCCTGCCTTGCGTCATGCTGCCCGCGGGCGTGCCATCCGTCTACCGCCTGCGCACCGAATCGCATCCCGCTGGCCTGTCCACCCTCGAAGCCATCGCCCGCGCGATGGGCATTCTCGAGGGGCGCGAAGTGGAGGAAGGGCTCGAACGGCCTTTTCAGGCGATGGTGGAGCGCACGCTCTGGTCGCGCGGCTCCGTGTCGGCCCAAGAGGTCGCAGGGGGTATCCCGCCCGGCACCCAGCGCCACGATCCGTTGAGTGGCTTTCGGCTTGGTCGGGCCTGATTGCGGGCACCCGGCCAATCGGATCCTGACGTTCACCAATCCTGGCATCCGTCGACGGCCGGGGCCTTCTACCAGGCAAGCGAGTGCACGTTCACGGTCAAGCCCGACGCGCAAAACACCAAGCTCGGAATCGGGCCGGGCAAGGCATGGGGCCGCGTGACTTGCCCCGACCTGGCCGATCCACAAGACCCGTTGTCCTCGTGCTCGGTCGACGTCGGCTACTTCATCCTCGAAGATTGCCGGCAACAATAGGCGGCGCCGCCATCGCGCCGCGATTCTTCACTGCGGGCACGTGAACTGCACGGGGATATCCGAGGCGACCCACTTCGGCTTGGTGTCGCTGACCATCTTGGCGACGTTGGTCGCGTCGCCCGTCGCATCGGCGGCGTTGGTGCCCGTGCCTTCGTCGAATTTGTAATACGCGATGAGCCCGGGCTCGTTGCCCTTGAGCATGACCTTCATGTTGTTTTTGATCTCGGTTTCGGTGCGAAACACGTTCCACACGCGAAGCTCGTCGATCTTGCCCTGCCATCCGGTGGGACCGGCAAACTCGACGGTGGTTCCGATGCTGAGCGCCGATCGGGTGGAGTTCCAGCCGGCCTCGGCAGGCCACTGGCCTTGCGGGTGCGTGCGGCCCGCCGAGCCCGCTCCGCTGCCGATGTCGATCATCTTGCTACCATTGATGGTGAACTGAAACTGGTTGGCCACCTTGTCGTAGCCAAACGAAATGTGCAGCCAGCCAATCTTCGGCGTGCCCGCGGGCAGGTTGAAGAAATTGTCGACGCTGCCGCAGTTGCCATAGGGGTGAAGCATGCCGATGGCCTGCCCGTCGGGCCAGCTGGTAGAGTTGATCGCGAACTCATGGCACCCCTGGCCGGTGTAGGTCGCGTCGCCGGCCTTGGCGCCGTACTCGAAGAGGCCGTGCTCATTGACCCAGGATCGGTTGCTCCCGTCGAAGTACGCCCACATCTCGACGGTGCGCGGCTCCTTTCCGAGCGGAAGCTTGGCAATGGTGGCCTGCACGAGATCGGGCGTCATTCCCTGGAACTCGAGGGCCATGCCGGGGCTGGTGTTGCACGCGGCGCCGTCGCCGGATGCGCCCGCGCCACCTGCGTCGGTCATGGGTGCGCCTGCCGATCCTCCGCCTGCCCCGGCGGGGGAGCCCGCGGTTCCACTTGCTCCGCCCATGGACATGGCGTTGCCAGCGGTGCCCGTCGACGACCCTCCGTTGCCACCCGTGTCGACGCCAGCGCCCGCCGAGCCGCCCGAGCCGGCACTGCCGGTAGACGCACCCGTGGTGGTGTCGTCACCGCCGCAGGCCGACGCTCCCAGAGCGGCGGCGCCGAGACAGAGGAGCAGACCAACGGCGCGTGCGCTGCGGCGGGTAAGCTCGGGTTGCATGGGAATGGACGAGGTCGAAGCGCCGTTGGACATGATGTTCACGGTAACACGGCGGCAATCGGGGCGCCGAATCCTTTTCCCTCCCCCGATCGTACTATCTTCCAAAGCAACCGCACGTCAGAGTGCAAGAGCCGCCTACTGTGTCGGTTCTTTGCGATGACAGATCACGATCAGCCATTTGAGAGGGTCGGCCACTCCAACATGCACTTTGCCTCGTTCATCTCGGTCTTGCCTCTCGAGATCATCGCCGAGACGAAAGCATAGTCGAGTGGAGTGGCTGCCCAAGGCGCGGCAAGGGACGACGGCCGCCGAACGTTTCTGGGATGTCACCGCGTGGGTGATCTCGCTGTGGTTCGGTTGCGGGCTCGTTCCCAAAGCGCCAGGCACGGCGGGGACGGTCGGTGCGTTGCCGCTCTATCTGCTGGTGCGTCCCTACGGTCTGGGCGCGCAAGCGGCGACCGCCTTTGCGATGACCGCCGTGGGGGTGCTGGCCTCGTCGCGCGTCGCGCGTATCTCCGGGCAAAAGGACCCACAGTTCGTATGCGTCGATGAGGTGGCCGGGGTCTTGATTGCCTGGCTAGCAGCGCCGGCAAGCTGGACAGGGATCGTCGTCGGCTTCGCCTTGTTTCGGGTCTTCGATACCTGGAAGCCATTTCCGGCTCGCGCTCTCGAAAGGCTGCCCGGCGGGCTCGGGATCGTGATGGACGATGTGGCCGCAGGGGTGTGGGCTGCCGCGGTGCTGCTCTTGCTACGATTCTTGCACTGGGTGTGAGCCGACCTTCGCCTTCACCCCGACCTCACCCTTGGTGGGCGTTCCGAGCGCAAGGGTGATGAGGTGGTGAAGCGTTGCTAGCTGTCCGCTGGTGAGCCGACCCAGACTTTCGGGGGGCCGGAACATCATGTTGCGCAGCACGGTGACGACCTTGGCTCCGGCGGGTGTCATGACGATGGTTTTGATGCGGCGATCGTGCTCGGCGGCGCCCCGAGCAATGAGACCTCGTGCCTCGAGGCGATCGACGATGCCCGTGATGTTCGACGCATCGCAGGACAGCGCATCGGCCAGGCTCGCCATCGTGCGGGCCGGCGCGTATTCGAGCAGCCGCAACAGATGCGCCTGGGGGAGCGTGAGCTCGAACTTGGCGGCCTGCGCCACCATGTACTCGCGACGCTGCTGTACCGCGTGAACGATCGCTTCCCAGATGCCCGCGACCCGGGCGCCCACCGTCTCGGAATCAGCGACCTTCGACTTGGCAGGGGCCTTGCTACTACGCGCACGATGCGTCGACGCCTCGCGTTTGCTCGTGTCTCTGCGTCTCGATGGCACGACGAATGTTTAGCACTTGTCCCGTTGACAATGCCAGATCCTGGTCCCAAGGTCCTTGACAACGTCAACCATTGAGCATGTGAAACAAATACGAAACGTTGCGCCGTCACGGGGCGCGAAAGAGTGACATCCATGCAAAGGCCACTTCGTGGAGCCCTCGTCGGATACGGCTTTATTTCGGCCAATGGCCACTCGCCCGAGTACCAACGGCTTTCGTCATCGGGTGAGGTCGAGATCGTTGCCGTCGCGGACATCTGTCCGGACAGACGACACGTAGCAACGCGGACATTTCCCGGTGTCCGTCCATACGAAACTCATGCCGAGTTGTTTCGTCAGGAGCGCGAGCTCGATTTCGTCGACATTGCGGCGCCGCCTTATGCGCACGCCGAAATCGCTCATGCCGCTCTCTCTCGTGGTCTACACGTTTTGTGCGAAAAACCTTTGGCGGTAACTGGCCACGAGGCGCGGGCGCTCGCCGAGCACGCGGCGCGAGCGGGCCGTGTTTTGTTTCCGTGTCACAACTACCGCCACGCTCCCGTGGTCAGGGCGGTCCGTTCGGCCCTTGCATCGGGCGTGATCGGCAACGTCAGCCTGGTGACCTTGCAGACGTTTCGCACCACCCATGCCCGAGGCGTCGACGAGTGGCGGCCCAACTGGCGTCGTGAGCGCAAGCTCGCCGGCGGTGGCATCGCCATGGACCACGGAAGCCACACCTTTTACCTGGCCTTCGAGTGGATGCGCTCTTACCCCATCTCGGTCACCGCCAAAACGGGGACCTTGGGTCGTCAAGACACCGAAGACAACGTGAGCTGCACATTGACGTTCCCCACGGGCATCGCCACGGCGCACCTGACCTGGACGGCCGGGGTCCGCAAGGTGCTCTACACGCTGCACGGCGAGCGGGGCGCGATCACCGTCGATGACGACAAGGTCACCGTGCACCACGCCGCCGCCCCGGGCTCCCAGATCGCGCAGGCCGAGCCGGTGATCGCGTCCTCGCACTGGATGGATGCAAGCCACAAAGAGTGGTTCGGTGGCCTCTTCGCCGAATTTCGCGATGCGATGCGCGAACGCATCTTCGTGGGGC
>JBBSDY010000361.1:0-5110 GCA_038240245.1 Polyangiales bacterium | reverse complement strand
TTGCGCGGCGGCGATCCGGCGCTTCGCGGTGGCGAGGGAGCAGCCACACAGCTCAGCCACGCTCTCCAGATTCTCTTCGTGCATGTAGCGAAGCGACCATGCAAGACGCAGATCGGTGGGCATCTTGTCGAGCGCCCGCAAGAGCTCGGCGAGGGCGGCTCGGTCTTCGGGGCTGGCGCCCGGCGCCGCGACGACATCTTCGATGGCCACTGTCGTCGGAGATGCGCCAAAGCGCGCGCGCACCCGGCTCCAGCGCAGCTTGCGCGATGCGCGCCGCAGGGCCACCGTCTTGAGCCACCCCCGTATTTGCGGCGGGTCGGTGAGCGTCTCGAGATGGCTGGCGGCGATCAAAAATACCTCCTGCACGACGTCTTCGACCTCATCTGGTTTGGTAAGCAGGCGGCTCGCGAACCACCCCACGAAACGCGCGTATTCTTCATAGAGCTTGGCCAGTCGCTCTCGCGCCCCTTCGGAGCGGAGCCATTTGGGCTGGTCGTCTTCCGCGGTGATGCGGTTGGTTGCGAGAGGGCTGGTCCCCAATGTCGATTCCCCTACTCTATACCCCGAAGCACCGAAACCGGCTCAGGGGTCGCTCGAGGCGCCAAGGTGCGGAGGTGTGTGCGTCATTCGCGTGCGAAGGGTGGCACCGGACCGAGGCGGCGCTTCGATATCGCTGCATCGTCGATATAGAGCTGCGACGCGGCGGTGGTGAGCGAATCGACGACCCCGCCGACCATCCATTCGGCGAAGGTGGTCTCGGAGTTTCGTCCGGTGACGTGAAAGGTGAGCTCGCCGTCCTGCCAAACGTCGACCTCGCCCGTGTCGTCGGTGCCGGTGCGATGGAAGACCTCGATTTGAAACCAGCGAGCGATGGGCACAGGCAGATCGAGAACGGGCGGCACCGATTCGCCGAGGTCGGGGCTCGACACGCGGGTTCCCACACTTCCATCGGGTCTCGTCGTGAACGACACGTTGACCTCGTCGCGGAACGATCCGGTGTCGTAGGGAGGGTGACGGCTGCGGAACAAGACGAACCACCAATACGACTTGGGCCGCAGCGGCTCGGGCAGGTAGTACCAGGCGCTGCAGTAGACGTCGACGGGCAGCGGTCCATTGCGCGCAGCGAGCGGGTAGTCACGCGCGTCGGGGCTGTTGTCCTGCACGAGGAGCGCGTATTGGCCGCTTCGCGCCAGGCCCTTCACTACCTCGACGCGCGAGCTTCCGGGCAGGATGAAGCCCCCCGGAGGCACGCTGCCCGTCCAGTCGGAAAGATCGCCGCTTTCATGATCGGTCCACCAGATGATGTCGGGGTGACTGCCGAACGAAAACGACGAATCGCTGCATCCGGTGAGCAGTGCAAATGCGAGCGCAGCCATCGTTCGCGTCACCGCCATCGCACTTCCATCCCTAGCGCGAATCCGAGCCACAGGCTCGATGTATGCCCGATGGATCCCATCGGAGCGAAGCGAAAGTCGAAAGGTGACGGCAGCACTTCGATCGACGCACCCATGAAGGGCACGATGCGATCGCCCCACGAAAGAGTCAGGCCGGCGCGCGCGCCCGCCTCGACTTCCTGGTGCGCGCGATGCGCGGGGGCATACTCCTCGCGAAGAAGTGCGAGAACTGCGCCCGCATCGAGAGCGCCCTGCAGCTGCCCGGCCCGCAAAACCAGACGAAACGACGCGTCGACCGGAAGCCGAAACTGCGAGATGCTCACCGAGTCGAACACGAAGTCGGTCGACCGTCCGAGGACGACGCCAATCGAACCGCCGAAGCGCGAGTTGGTGACAGCCACACGCAGCGCCATGGCGGGAGCGAGCACGGTCTTGCCGGCCGCGGTGAATGCCGTGGGCGCCAGCTCGAGCATGGGTCCGATGGAGACGGCGAGCCGCACGGTAGATGCAGGAGCCAAAGTAGGTGCAGGCAGGTCCTTCGGGGGCGGCTCGCGCGCCGGTGGCATCACGGGAGGCTCGGGCGTCGCCGACACGCCGCGCAGCGCCTCGTCGGCTGCCTGCGCAATGGCCAGCGCGCGCGCGTCTTCGGGGATGGAACCGAGCCGGATCGTCCGACCGCTGAAACCGCCCTCGTCCTGGAGTCGCGACGGTACGATCGAGACGCGATCGGGATCGCTCGACAGAAGGGTCACCACGGCCACGGGAGGCGACGCGGGCAGATCTTCGGTGTGGGGACACACCTCGAGCGATCGTCGGCTCAGCTCGATGCGAAGCTCCCGAACGACGTCCTCTTGCTGGGCCGGGGACCAGGCTGTTCCCGAAAAGAGCAGATCGATCCAGCCGCCGCCGCCACGGGGACACTTGGCCTCGGCTGCTCGCGCGACGCCGTTCCACCCGAAGAGCAGGGCAAACGACACGGCCACGCCGGCGCTGCGGGCGCCTCTCGCGACGGCGACGCGCGCCAGGAAGGAAGGCAAGGACCGATGCACGCGTCGAGACTAGCCTCCGTCACCCGGCGCACGATCCAGAAAATCGTTCGCGCTCCGTGAGCCGAAGGGACGACATGAAGGCATAGCCCGGTACCATGCGAAAGCTTCCCATCTTCGCGCTCATGTTGGCTGCCTGCAGAGGGTCAATCGGCGACGCACCGGAGGATTCCCCGACCGGCACCGAGGGCCACCCTGTCCCAGGTGGAAGCGCTTCCACTGGTGGTGGCGATGCCGTGCACTGCGACATGCCGTCGCCGGGCGATTCGCCCATCCGCCGTCTGACCCGTTTCGAATATGGCAACACCGTTCGAGACCTCCTCGGCGACACCACCCGCGCCGGAGATCTGCTCCCGCCCGAGCAGAAAGGCAACGGCTTTAGCAACGACGCCGCCTCGATCACGACGACGCGGGTGCTCGTCGATGCCTACCGTTCGGTGGCGCACGATCTCGCGACGCGGGCCACGGCGGATGCCGCTGCTCTTGCGCGCCTGACGGCGTGCGACACGACGAAGACCGGCGAGGATGCGTGCGCGGCGCAGTTCGTCGCCGCCTTCGGGGCCCGCGCGTTTCGACGTCCGCTCGATGCCGCGGAGAGCGCCGCCATGATCTCCGTTTATCAGGCGGGACGTAGCGACGCGACGTATGCCGACGGCGTTGCCGCGGTCGTCGAAATGGCGCTGCAGTCGCCCCAGTTCCTCTATCGGGTCGAGATCGGGACGCCCGCCCCGGGCACGCCCGTCGCAAAACCCACCTCGTACGAGATGGCGTCGCGCCTTTCGTACCTCTTGTGGGGCTCGATGCCCGACGTTCCGCTGCTCGATGCAGCCAAGATGGGCCAGCTCGATACCAAGGAGCAGGTGCTGGCAAAAGCAACGGCGATGCTCGCCGATCCGCGTTCGCGTGAGGTGGTCCGCTTCTTCCACGACACCTTGTACGGCGTGAGCGGCCTCGATGGTCTGCAGCGAGATGCAACGTTCTTCCCCACGTACACGAGCGATCTCGCGTCGCTCTTCCGCCAAGAGACCGAGCACTTCGTCGACGACATCGTCTGGAACGGCGCCGGCGACTTCGGCACCCTCATGACCGCGCCGTTCACGTACCTGAATGGACCGCTCGCTAAATTCTACGGCGTTCCCGGGATCACCGGCGACGCGTTTCAGCGCGTGCCTGTCGACCCCGCCCGGCGCGGGGGCGTGCTCACCCAGGCGAGTCTGCTCACCATGACGACACCGGGCAGCCACAACAACCCGGTCGTTCGCGGCAAGTTCATCTACACCAAGCTCCTCTGCGGCGAGGTGCCCGATCCTCCCCCCGGGCTGATGGTCAAGGAGCCCGAGCCCGATCCGACGCGCACGACGCGCGAGCGCTTCATCGCGCATCGAACGAGCGCCACCTGCGCCGGGTGCCACGTGAAGCTCGACTCCATCGGATTCGGTCTCGAGCACTTCAACGGTGTCGGCCTCTGGCAGGACGTCGACAACGGCAAGCCCATCGACGCCACGGGCAGTGTGCCCGACGGCGACGCTGCGGGTACTTTCAATGGGGGCATCGAGCTGGCCGGGAAGATCGCCAAGAGCCACGACGCGCGCGAGTGCTACGTGGGGCAGTGGCTCGACTTTGCGTATGGGCGCCTCGAGCAGGGCAACGATGCCTGCACGCACGCCAGCCTGGGCAGCGCGTTCCAGAAGTCGGGCGGCAACGTGAAAGATCTCCTGCTCGCCCTCACCCAGACCGACGCTTTCTTGTACCGGCCGCTCACCGCTCCGTAGCCGAGGAGACTCCCATGATCTCATCGAAAAACCGCATCACGCGACGCAGCGTCCTTCGAGGCGCGGGCAGTGTCGCCATCGCCCTTCCCTTTCTCGAGGCGATGCTTCTGCCGCGCGAGAGCCATGCGGCCACCACGACGCCGCTGCGCTTCGTAGTCTTCTATACGCCGGGAGGCACGCTCCTCGATAAGTGGCGTCCCACGGGCACCGAGACCAACTACGTGCTCGGCGACATGATGGCCTCGCTCAATCCTTACAAGGATCGAATGCTTTTTCTCGACGGCGTCGATCTGTCGGTCACCGCCAAGGGCGTGGGTCATCCGCACAGCCGCGGCATGGCTGGCGTTCTCACCGGAACGCAGCTTCTCCCGGGCGACTTCGAGACCGGAGGCGGCGGAGCGAGCTTCGCCGACGGCCCGTCCATCGATCAGGTCCTCGCCGGACGCATCAGCCAGGGTTTGAAATTTCCCTCGCTCGAGTTCTCTGCAGGCTGGTCGATCGCGGGGCGATCGGCCGGAGAGCTATCGTTCGCTGCCGATCAACTGACGATGGCGGCGTCCGAAAAGCCGATTCCACCGCAAACGAGCGCCACCGCCGCGTTCTCTCGGGTCTTCGGCGGCTTCAATGCCAACCCAACGGCCGCAGCGGGAGCAAGCGCCAAGACGAAGTCGATTCTCGATGCAGTGGGGGGACAGTTCACCAAGCTCTCGGCGCAGCTCGGCTCGGCCGACCGCGCCAAGCTGGGCGAGCACCTCGACATGATCCGGCAGATGGAGACCAGCCTGACCGCGACCACCGGGGGCGGCATGGGGTGCGTGGTTCCTCCCATGCCGACATCGGCCGGGGGGACACCAACCAACCCCATGCAATCGGGAACCGGCCTCGTCGTTACGGACGT
>JBBSDY010000360.1:0-5127 GCA_038240245.1 Polyangiales bacterium | reverse complement strand
GTTGGCAGGAGGAATGTTCGCGAAGACCAGGTCGATCTTCCACAAGATCGTTTCGGCGCCGGCGGCGTCTTTGCCCAGGAACGTCAGCGTCCCCCCCGTGGACGTCTGGGGTACGTCGGCCTCGAGCACGCCGTCGGCACCGGTGACGTCTTCGACGATTTCGCCCAGCACGTCCAAACGAAATCGGCGGTTGGCGAGCGGCTCTTTGCCATCCCGAAGCATCCTGATGGTCAGCTTCTTGGGGTTTTTTCCGAAGTCGACGCCGATGTCTTCGGTCTCCGTCACCTGGGCGAGCCAGCGTGGATATTCGGTGGACCCTCGCTTCGACACCTTGGCCGGAGGGGGAGGGGTAATGGGCCCGTCGAAGAAGAAGATCTCTACCCGACGATTGTCGGGATCCCGAACGTCGTCGCCCGTTTGGTCGACCGGGAAATTCTCGCCGCACCCGTGGGTGGTGATCTCGATGTCGTCGTCGGCGGGCAGCGTGGTGCCGTGGATCGACATGTACGAAAGGATCAGCGCCTTGCGAGTGTCGGGGCCCGGATCGCCGTCCACCTTGAGTTTCTGGCTCGTTTGGAAAGCGCGTACGGCGGTGTCGGTCTGGGCGTCGTTTGTGTCGGTGGGGTCACCCACGAAGAACTTGGGCGATCCGTTCTCCGGGAGCACCGAGAGCATGAGCTGGATTTCGTGGATCCCCCAGCGCTTCTTGTCTGATTCGTTGTGAAAGAAGGCCTCCCAGGGGCTCACCTTGTTGGTGAGGTAAGCGGCGACCGCGTCCGACCTCTCGAGTGAGAGCGTCAGATTGAAATCGTCGTCGCCGGAGGTGTCGGTGTGGCCAACGACGAGCAGGTTTCCGCCTCGATGTTGCTCGTACAGCTGGGCGAGTCGGCGAACTCCGGGGATGGCCGACGGCAGTAGAAACGACTTGTTGAGATCGAAGAACAGACCGACGAGGCGCACGCGTGGTACGCGGCGTCGAATCACCAGCGTCGCCGGCGCTTCCGGCTGCAGGGTGATGACCGCCAGGGCGTCCCCCAAGACATGGTGGAATTCGTTGGGGTCGTCGGGGGGCATGGTTTAGGCGGCGTTCTGCTGCGCGATGATCTTCCGAATTTGATCGGCGTCCTTGACCTCGACGGTGGGGGGAGGATCGCGATGGCCCGTGAGGCGGGCGACCCCCTCATCGTCGGTGGCCACGATGATTTTCGAACCGCCCGTCACGAAGACCATGTCGAGTCCGGAGAGGGGCACCCCTTCGGCGGTGGTCACCCGAACCGAAAAGTTGGCGACCTCTTCGTCCGTCTCCGATTCGTCGGACGGCATGTCCGTCGCGTCGATTGATGTCCCTTCTTCGTCGAGCAAGGACAGGAAGGCGACCCCGGGTTCGATGTTCGTCCGATGAAGCCGTCCGTCCGGTCCGAGCCTCCCGGTCTCGGTGCGGCCGTCGGGCAATTGCAGTTTGAATCGTCGTCCCGAAACCGGAGTGCCCGCGGCGTAGAGGACCTGCACGTCGAGAAACGACTTCTCCGCCGCGACGCGCGAGATGGTCCGAGGCAGGTCGGGCCGGAGGGTTTCGGGCAATGCCTCTTGGATCGCACCATGGATGCCGTACTCTGCTTCGCGCCCCAGGAGCGGCTCGTTGAAAACTACTAGGTCCCCCTTGATGAACGCTTGCAGAAGAAAAGGGGCGATTGGACTCTTCGCGTTCTCCGTGGGGGGGGGGCGCCGCCGGTCGCCGGTCATCGCTTCGTAGAGGCTGACCAGATCGGGCCAGATGGTGGGGTCGCGGCACCAGGCGGGGAGCATGCTCGCTACGACCACCGCGTCGACCCGGTTCGTGCGTTCGTTCGCGGAGAGGAGGCTCGGCCGCGCGATGACCCACCGATGCCAGTTTGCAGTGACGGTCGTGCGGTTACCGAATCTCATGGCCCCATCGTTCTATAGCGAACGGAGGAGCATCATAGCCCACCTCTCCGGCGAGGCCTAGCGGTTCCCCCGCGCCCGATCGAAGGGGCAATCGCGCCGCGCGGCCTTTGGTGGGCGAGCTCGAGAACACGGTCCTGGCTACGCGCGAAAGAACGTGGCACTCTCGGCAGTCGCTCAGCAGGTCACCACAAACGGTCCGCTCCCCGGCTCATGGCGAAGTTCGACGTCAACATCCGTGACCTCGCGAAACGGCGGTTCTCCCTCGAAACGGGCGAGTCGCACAGGGTTGTCATCTCGAAGTTCGACGCCCGTCGCATCGAGATGGCGGACGCGCACTTCAATTTCGACAGCGCCGTCTTGCTCGCCGACGAAGGGTCGCCCATCCCCGATCCTGACTCGGGCGAGCTCCGTATTACGGCGCTCGCCGTGCTCCGCGCGTGCTACCTGCACGCAAAAAATAATCCTGCGGCGCGCGTCGTGGTTGCCGGTCACACCGACACCGTCGGCACCCCTGGCTATAACCTCACCCTCTCCCAGCTTCGCGCCGACAACGTGCGGGGCGCCCTCGTTGGCGACAAGGACGCCTGGGTCAAGAGCGCCATGGCCAAGAGCGTGGTGGCCGATTCCCAGCGCATGCTGAAGTTCGCGGCGTTCACACTGGGATGGGATTGCGATCCGGGCGCCGTCGACAACGAGGACGGCCCGCGGACCAGGAAGGCCATGAAAGGCTTTCAACGCCGGTACAACGACGAGGTCGATGAATCGATCGCGGTCGACGGCGTCCTGGGTCGGCAGACCTGGCAGGCGTTCTTCGATGTCTACATGCTCGAGCTACAAGACCTGCTCGATGTCGATCATGCCGGCCTCGCGCAGCTGCAGACGGGAATCAAATTCGCCAATCCAGCGCACGAGGCCGTGGGCTGTGGCGAGAACCATCCTATCGAGGCCGCCACCAAAGACGAGTTTCGAAGTCGCACCAACCGTCGCGTCGAGATCCTGTTTTTCGAGCCGGGCCACGAGCCGAAATTTCCTTGTCACCCCGGCAAGCAACAATGCAAACCGGCGCTCTGCGAGATCTACCGGGGGCATTTCCAGCTCGAGCAAGTCCCCGTGGATGAGCTCATCGCCACGCAGCAGCTGCTGCTCGAGTGGCCCGACCAGCTCACCCCGGATCTGCCTAGCGATCTCGCGTTGGTGGTCAGCCAAGGCGACAAGCCCGAGGTCGTCCGCCCATGGTCGGGAGGCGAGGTCATCGACGACCACCGGCGGTTCAAGTTCGAGCCCTTCATTCCGGCCGTCCCCTGCACTGTCATCGCTCGCATCGGCGACGGCGAGACCACCCTCTGGGACGAGCAGCATGTCGATGAGCCCGGCAATCCTCCGCAATGGCAGCACACACTCGAGGAGCTCCTCGTGAATCCCCCGGCGAGCGGGGATGTTGCCGATTCAGGCGATCTCCCCCCCAGCGAAGTCCCGAACGATGGCGACGACTTTTCGGCTTAGGGTCATCGATGTGTCGGTCACTGCAGGCGCAGCCACGCTCGGTGGCGGCGAGGCGGGCGCCACAGTCGCTCTCGTGACGCGCTCGGTGGCCGACGCGGCGACGTCTAGCTTGGGAACGGGCTTCTACGAGGGGTTTGCCGCGACGCACGTCCATGTGAGCGACGGGCTCTACGACCCCGCGACGCCCCCCACGCCGGGGGAATGGCTGCTGGTCGTCCGCGCCGCCACCCGATGTCCGGTGGTGCAGCGGCTCACCGTCGCCGACGATGGGGGGATCTTGCAAGTCAAAGCGGGATGGGGCTCGCGGCAAGCTCCGCGCGATCTCCAAGCCGCCGCGGTGGACATCGTCAATTTCAAGGCCGCCAAGGCGAACGCCAAGCCAGCGCTGCAATCGATGGTCGCCGTCAAGCTCTTCCCGAGGCGCGAGTTCGTCTTCATGTCTGGCACCGAGTTTCACGGCGCCGGCACGACCTGGCGACTTTTCGCCGAGGGCCATCGCAATTTGCTCCGACAAGCGGGGGCGATCACCGACGGCGATCTCGTGACGCTGCTCGTCTGCGAGCAACGCACCCGCCGAACCTTCGTCAAGGCAACGGGGGGAGCGACGGCGTGGCTTGTCATCGATGAATTCTTGAAGTCCGGAACGCCCCGAAATAACCCCAATCCCGAGGTCGAGAAGGTCGACCCCAAGAGCGATCTGGGGGTGCTCGATCTCTATCACTACCTGGACAGCGTGGGGGGGGCCTCGCCCGGCACGGTGCAGGAAGCGAGCGTCTTCAGTCACGCCTTCTTCGACGGCCCCATCCTTTGGGACACGTTTCAAGACGACGGATCGTCGGGGGGAACGAACTTCAAGAGCGATCCATTGAAGCGAGATCCCGCCGATCTCGACGGCCGCGCCAAGGATTGGACGGCAGGAGGGGTCATGCAGAGCTTCCCCAACCTGTCGAAGAGCTTCGCCGGCGCGGGCTTTCTGAAGACATGGGGTTGCAACGCCGAGACTCGAATCGGGCAAATGATTCGTCAGGCGCAATCGAAGCTCGCGCCCAAATTCGCGCGCGACGCGCCCTTCGATTTCAGGACCACCGAGACAGGGTCGGCCGATCCCGACGTGACGTCGGTGACCATCCAAGAGAGCATGACCCTGGCGCACATGTTGAAGGCGGAGATCGATCCCCGCCTTCGATTCTACAACGGCGGGGCGGCCACCTTCTTGGGGCGCCGCGTCTTCGGCGCCCCCCCCGGAGCTGGAAGTAACTTCGGCACCAAGGCAGGGAGCAGCGTCATGTTCGTGAATGAGCAAGAGAACGGTCCCATCTTCTCTTTTTACAACCGCGAGCTCTCGGCACAGCCCGCGAAGGACGCCGACGGCTACTACGATTTTCAAGCGCTCTTGCAGGGGACCTCCAGCTTTCCCACGCCGACGTGGTTTACCGAGCGCCACCGCCTGATCACCAAGCGATCGGCCAAGCCCACCAAGGCGATCACCCACGTGCGGGTGGCCGCGGGTGGATTCGTCGTGCGCCCGACGGCCGACACTTCATTCCGCGTCGAGGCGCACAAGGACCTCGTGGACGTCGGCCAGAGCGGTCACCTCTTCGTGGCTCGACTAGGCGATTTTGCTCGCATCATCGACGCCGACGGGGCGGGCAACCCCGCCGTTTTTCTAGATGCCCGCAAGACCCCTGATGCCGGCGG
>JBBSDY010000359.1:0-5131 GCA_038240245.1 Polyangiales bacterium | reverse complement strand
GTTGGTGGCGCCGACCACCTGCCAGATGGCTTCGAGCGCCCGGTGCGGTTGCACGGCGTCGAAGGCATCGGACGCGGCCTTCGCGGACGTCGAGAGCTCGGACAAGAGCCCCTTTTCGAGATCTTCGAGATCGCCCTGCTCGGGAAAGCGCCCAAGGGCGAGCTTCTCGACTTGCTTGAGCACGCGGTTCAACAAGTTGCCGAGCGCGTTACCGAGATCGGCATTGTAGCGAAGGACGAGATCCTTGACGTTGAAGTCGCCATCTTGTCCAAAGGCGATGGCTCGCATCAGGTAGTAGCGAATCGTGTCGACGCCGAAGGCCTCGGCGAGGGCGAGCGGTTTGACCGTGTTGCGCAGCGATTTGCTCATCTTCTGGCCGTTGAAGGTAAGAAACCCGTGCGCGAAGATCTGATTCGGGATCTCGGCGTCGGACATTCCACACGACATCAAGAACGCCGGCCAGTAGACGGCGTGGAACCTCAAGATGTCTTTGCCCACGAGGTGCAGGTTGGCCGGCCAGAACGCCCGCCGTTCGGGCGTCGCCATCATGGGGGTGTAATAGCTGAAGAGCGCATCGAACCAGACGTACATCACGTGCTCGGGATCGCCCGGCACCGGCACACCCCACGAGAACGTGGTGCGCGACACCGACAGATCTTCGAGGCCACCGCGCACGAAGCTCTTGACCTCGTTCATCCGGCTGGTGGGCTGCACGAACGATGGATGCCGCTCGTAGAGAGCGAGCAGACGCTCCTGGTAGGCAGCCAGCTTGAAGAAGTACGTCGGCTCGCGAATCCGTTCGGCGGGCGTCTTGTGCAGCGGGCAGATCCCGCCCGGCTCGAGCTCTTTCTCGGTGTAGTACGCCTCGCAGCCAACGCAGTACCAACCTTCGTACGAACCGAGGTAAAGATCGCCCCTGGCTTTGACCTTGTCCCACAAGACGCCGACACCCTTCTCGTGAGCGGGATCGGTCGTTCGCACGAAGTAGTCGTAGTTGCAGTCGAGCTTGGGCCAGGTCTGGCGAAAGGGCGCGCTCATCTGGTCGGAGAAAACCTGGGGTGACAGCCCTCGCTCCTTGGCGACGCGCTCGAGCTTGAGGCCGTGCTCGTCGGTGCCCGTCAAAAAGAACGCTTCCTCGCCGCGCAGGCGGTGGTAACGCGCCATCACATCGGCAGCGATGGTCGTGTACGCCGTGCCGAGGTGGGGCACGTCGTTGATGTAGTAAATGGGCGTCGTGACATAGAACCGGTTCGGCATCGCGCCCCCGTTCTATACCGTTTGGCCGGCGGAATCTAACGCGTCAGCTCGCCCCGACGCTCCGGTTGCGGCCGTCCCGTTTCGCGGCATAGAGACGCTCGTCGGCCTTGGCCACGAGGACCTCGTTTCCCTGGGCGTCGCCGCAGCATTCCAGCGATGCAACTCCCAGACTGACGGTGATGGGAACGTGGATCCGATTGAACTCGATGCGCGCGCTGGCGACGGTGGTTCGGATGCGCTCGGCGAACAGGTAGGCGCGGTCGACGTCGATTCCGCGCGCGATGACGGCAAACTCTTCGCCCCCGTAGCGTGCGAACACGTCCTCGGTCCGCAGCGTTTTTTTCACGAGGCCTGCCACGCTGCGCAAGACGTGATCGCCGCCCAGATGGCCGTGCGAATCGTTGACAAGCTTGAAATGATCGAGATCGAAGATGATGAGCGCCAGGGCCGTCTTGTGCCGCTTGGCATAGGCGATCTCACCGGCGATTCGCTCGGTGAAGTGCTTGCGGTTGAAGGCTCCGGTCAGCGCGTCGAGAACGCTCGACTCGTAGAGACGCCTTAGGCGGGATTCTTCGGCCTCGTCCGTGAAGGCGAAGCGAAACTCGGTGCTCGGTCCGACCCCCACGCGATCTCCCTCGGAAAGAGCCTGGCTAGCGACGCGCTGCGTGTTGATGAAGGTGCCGTTGCGCGACTCGAGGTCGTCGATGACGTAGCTGCCCTCGGCCTGTCGTACGACACGCGCGTGGGTACGGCTAATGCCGGGATCATCGACCCGGATGGAGCATTCCTTGCCCCGGCCGATGACGTTGACCTCGGCCACCAGAGAGTGAATGGCCCCGGCATTGGGCCCGCTGACGAGCGTCAAGGTGGCCCGATCGCGCACCGGGATCGCCCTGGGCAAACGGCGACCGGCCAGCGTGGGAGGCGAGGAAACGGACGTGACCTCTTCTTCGTACTCTTCGTTGAAGAAGCCGGACGGCCTTCCGAGAGGTTTGCGGGTGTCAGTCACGCCACCCCTCTTGTACGCCGAAAGGGCAGGAAACTTGAATCGTCCTGATATAACCGCCCCATGCTCGGCAAAGCGCCCCCGGACGCCGCGGCCACCCAGGCGTATTACGACGAATTTTCAAAAGGTTACGAGAGGCTTCGAGGAGCCAATGACCCGGGGGGCTACCACGAGCTGGTCGACGATCTCGAGGTCGATTTCGCCAGCCGCTATGCCGCCGGGGCCGACCTTCTCGAGGTCGGGTGCGGAACGGGCCTGTTGCTCGAGCGGCTGGCCAAGGTCACCAAGACCGCCCGGGGCATCGATTTGTCGCCCGGCATGCTCGAGAAAGCGCGCGCCCGGGGGCTCGATGTTCGCCAGGGAAGCGTGCTCGAGCTTCCCTACCCCGAGGCGACGTTCGACGTTACGTGCTCGTTCAAGGTCCTGGCGCATGTCGAGGCCATCGAGGCCGCGCTCGCCGAGATGATTCGGGTCACGCGCCCGAGCGGCGTCGTGCTGGCCGAGTTTTACAATCCCCTGAGCCTGCGCGGACTGGTCAAGCGCCTCGGTCCGGCGCGGGCCATCAGCGCACGCACCCACGAAGGCGCGGTGTTCACGCGATTCGATTCTCCCTTTCGCGTGAAGCGACTGTTGCCCGTGGGCTGGGAGATCGTCGCGTCGCGCGGCGTTCGCATCGTGACCCCCACGGCCTTCGCGATGCGTGTGCCATGGCTTCGATCGGCCCTCAAGGCCAGCGAGTGGGCGCTGGCCGATGGCCCGCTTTCCATTTTCGGCGGTTTCTGGATCGCCGCCATCGCCCGCCGCACGTGACTCGATCGCGCGAGGCCTAGAATCTTCCCACCACCCCCACCACGAAACCCGAAGGACGCGGCGCGACCGTCGGCAACACCGCGGGCGGGGGCTTGGGGAGCGCGCGCGGGCGAGTCTCGCGCACCTCGGGCACGAACGTGATCTCGGCGTGAGCAATACCGGCGGCCGCGATGACGCCCAGTGCCACCGACGTATAGAGGTTGACCTGTTGGGTCGATTCGAGGCGTGAGCGCAGATCGGCGTAGTCGATCTGGCCCTGCTGGCCCTGCTGCCTGGTGTAGTCGGCGAGCAGCTGCATGTGAATCACGCCGGTGGTCATGCTCGCGCCGGCCAGGAGCGCCTCGCTCACCAGAAAGGCATAGCCAAGGCCGTCCTGGCCATTTTGGAACTGTCCCACGCCGAAGGGCAGCGCAGCGATCCACCGCGATCGCCGGACGACGATGCTCTCCTGGCTGGCCAGCGGCTGCAGTGTCGCGATGTACGCTTGAAGCTCTTTCTTCTCTTTGTCGTGTGCGGTGTCCTTCGCTTGCTGACCGGCGAGGGTCTGATCTTTCATCCTGCCCTGCACCGCAAAGAAGCGATCGGTCACCTTGGTGGGAAAGACGACTGGATCGGGAACGAAGCGAAGGTTGGTGCGGTAGATTTTCTCGATCTGCTCGTTCGCCTCGGCGACGCGATCGAGGGCAATCAGGCAGGCCGCGTAGTAGGCCTGGGCGCGTTCCACGGCGCCGGGATCGCGCAGAGCGTTGGGAGATCCCGGGTTCAGAATCTCCTTGAACCTCTCGGCGCCCTCGCCATAGCGACCAGCGTCGTACGATGCCTTCGCTCGCTCGAGCTCGGTCGCGTCGTCGGCGCAAGCTGGCCCAGCCACGATAGCGAGCGCAAATGCGACGAGAACGGCAGGGACCTTGCGAGAGCGTGTCATGCGCGAGACGCGCGGGTCGAGCCCGCCGTCAGCTAGGGGTGGTCAGACCATGGTACCGTGGTGCGTTCACCTGCCCGCAGCGTAATCGAAGTCGTCTTGGTTGAAACCCCCGGCCCGTCGAGCGTACAAGAAATGCGCTGCTCGAGGGTTGACATCTTGAGGGGAAAGATCCCCGAGGCCGGCCCATCGACGCCCTCGCACTTGATCTGCGTGCCGCCCGGTACGCCGGGAGCCACCGCCACGGTAGCATCCTTGAACTTCAGCGATAGTCTGACCTGCTGGGCCTTGCCCGTACCGTCATCGGGTTTGATGTCTTCCTGGCGCTCGAGTGGCTCGCAGCAATTGCTCGAGCCGGGGGCCTGCGCGCGGAAGCTGTGCGGGCCCACCCCGAGCTTCTTCGTCTGCTGAAAAAGCTCTTCGGGTCGCCCGCTGTCGATGCTGACCAGTGCTCCCGGCGGTACCACCACGAACGAAACGGCGCGCTCGGCCGGAGGTTCCGGCTCGATCGGGTGGCGCGCCGCGTGGTCGGACCCGGCAGGCCGAGCCACGGGATGGGCCGACGGCGCTACCGGAGCGGCCGATTCGAGCGCCGCCGCCAGCGGTGGAGGCACCGCGGAGAGCTCGGCGCGGGGAGCCTGGGTCGGCGGCGGCAGGAGACCCGCACGGTACCTTCGGCTGATGGCGAAGGCAGCCACGCCAAGTAGCGACGCCCCTGCAACGATCGCCAGCGCCGTCAACATGGCTCGACGTGTGGCACGCCCCCGCCGCAGACGACCGATCAGCTTGAGCAGCGCGGGATCTTGCGGCGCGTAGGCGAGCGCACGGTTGAAATCGGCCGCCGCGCCGTGCGGATCTCCCGCCTTGCGCGCCTGCTCGCCACGCTGCGTCAGCACGCCGATGAGCTTCGTTGCATGCTGAGCACGGTAGGCCGCAGGAGCGGCGAAGAAGGCCCGCAGCTCGGCAGGAGCGTCGACCAGGCCGAGACTGGCGAGCTCGTTGCGCATGGCCGTAGCCATCGCATCGGCCGAGGCATAGCGATCGGCGGCATCTTTGGCCAGCGCCCGGGCGAGGATCTTCGACCAGCGACCCCCAACCGATGGCCTTTCGCGATCTGCGGCAGCGTACGATCCTTC
>JBBSDY010000358.1:0-5135 GCA_038240245.1 Polyangiales bacterium | reverse complement strand
GAGGGTAGGTCCTTCAGCGATTTGAGCCCGAAGAACTCGAGGAACACCTGGGTGGTGCCGTACAGCAAGGGCCGCCCCGGCTCGTCTTTTTTTCCCAAGATTCGAATCAGGTCCCGCTCGAGCAAGAGCTTCATCACGGGCCCGGAATCCACGCCGCGCACATCGTCGACCTCGGGGCGGGTGATCGGCTGACGGTACGAGATGATCGCCAGCGTCTCGAGCTGCGCTCGCGTCATGCGGACCGGTTTTTTGGCCGCCATGTCACGGACGAAGGGTGCGTAGGTGGCACTGGTGCGGAAGATGAGCCCCCCCGCGACCTCTTCGAGGTGGAAACCTCGGCGCGAATATTCTTGGCGCAGCTCGTCGCACAACGCGCGTACGAGCTTCTTGTCTGCGCGTCCCGCAGATTTGGCGATGTCGTTCACCGACAGAGGACGATCCGAGGCAAACACGAGCGCCTCGATGAGACCCTTCAGGTGTGCCCTGCTGACGTCGCCCGCGGGAACCGTCATGGCCGGCGGCTCGGATTCGGAAGACGCCGTCTCGACGACGGGATCGGGGTTGGTGTCTCGCTCTTCGACTTCGGTGCTCATGAATCGCTCCTATCGTTTCAGCCCTTCGGGTGTTCCCCACCGTCTTCGGGACTCGCCGGCTCGGCGGCATCCAGCGTGGAAAGCTCGATGAAGATCTCGGCGAGCGCGTCGGCCTGGTAGACGCGGGTCATCTTGAGACGCGTCATCTCGAGGAGCGCCAGAAACGTGATGACGAGATCGAAACGTGTACGCTGCCCTTCGAAGAGCTCGTCGAAACGGCATGACGCGCGTCCCGCCAGTCGATCGCAGAGCTGCTGGATTCGCTCGGTGATGCTCATGCGCTCGAACGACACCTCGTGATCGAGATCGATCTTGGCGCGGGCGAGAACCTTGGCGAAGGCGTCGAGCAGGCTCCACACCGGGGGCGGGGCGAGCGGCGCGGGGCCCTCGGCCTCGGGGGCGGCTGTCCCTCGCAAAAAAACGTCGCGACCCAGTGCTCCGCGCTCGCTGAGATCGGCGCCGGCCTGCTTGTACTTCTGGTACTCGAGCAGGCGGCGAATGAGCTCTTCGCGCGGATCGGTCCCGTCCTCATCGAGCTCGTCCTCGGGACCCAGGGTCTCGGGAGGCAGCAAGGTTCGGCTCTTGATGTAGGCGAGCGTCGCCGCCATCACCAGGTACTCGCTGGCGACGTCGATCGACAGGTGCTGCATCATGTTGATGTACTCGAGGTACTTTTCGGTGATGAAGCTCACCGGGATATCGAGAATCTCGAGCTCGTGCTTCTGAATCAGGTGGAGCAAGAGGTCGAGCGGACCCTCGAACGTGGGCAGCGCGACGACGTAGCCGTCCGTTCTTCGTGGCTCTTCGGGAGCGCTCCCGTGGGGGAGCTTCGCAGCGCCGTCGCTCACGACGCCACTCCGTGCACGATTTGCGTCTGAAAGACGCTTTGCAGCAGGGTCATCACGAGCCTGATGGGACGAGATACCATGTACTCGCTCAGAATGGGCACGTTGATCACGATGAGCAGGAGAACGAAAGAGTAAGGCGCGATGGCTGCCTGCAAGTCGTCGAGCGACCGCGGCAAGAGACGGCTACCGTCGAGCGGAGGGATGGGCAAAAAGTTGAAGACCAGAAGCCCGACGTTGATCCGGAACGTGGCGTCCAAAAGGGCCCTGATCCCGGTTGCTCTGCCGGCGTGGTCCCACAAGCCGACGTCCGCATGCGAGCAGATGGCGAAAAGCCCGATGGCGGCCAGGGCGAGGAGCAAGTTCGAGAACGGTCCCGCGGCAGCCACCAGGGCCATCCCCGCGCGCATGGAAACCGACGAACGAAACTTCGAGGGCGTGACCGGAGTCGGCCGCGCCCACCCGATGAAGCCAAAACCTCCCAGAAAGACGCTCATCGCGGGAATCAACAGGGTGCCAATGGGATCGATGTGGGTGACCGGCGAGAGCGAAAGGCGGCCCTGGCGCTGCGCGGTGTCATCACCCAGACGGAAAGCCACCCAGGCGTGCGCGCACTCGTGCACGGTCAGCGAGAGCACCATGACCAGCAGGTCGAGCGCGAGCATGCGGACGAGCGAAGGGAGCGGCTGGCCGAGCACGGCCGGCAGAGTAGCACTTCTGTCTGGTAACCTGCCCGGTGTCGATGGGGTCTAGCGCCAGCATTTGCGCGATTTGTGGCTCGAAATACGAAGCCGACGCGCTTTTTTGCCCGAAGGACGGCGCTCCGCTCGGCGCCGCGGCTCCCCAGGGACCCGACCCTTACCTGGGCATCGAGCTGCTCGGCCAAATCCGCATCGAGCAGCTCATCGGCATCGGATCGATGGGACGGGTCTACCGCGGCTTTCAGGCCGGGGTGAACCGCGCCGTGGCGGTCAAGATTCTCCACAAGGAGCTGTCCGCGAACCGCACGCTCGTCACGCGCTTTCATCGCGAGGCCGAGATCGCCAGCCGGCTCTCGCACCCCGGCGTCGTGCAGGTCGTGATGGCCGGACAGCTGCCCGAAGGCGGACCTGGCGATGGCGCCATGTACATCGTGATGGAGCACCTCGACGGTATCTCGCTGCGCTCGGCGCTCGCCGCATCCGGGGGAGCGTTTCCCCTTCCTCGCGCTCTCGGCATCGCTTTGCAGATCTGCGAAGCGGTAGGTGAAGCGCACGTTCATGGCGTCGTTCATCGCGACGTCAAGCCCGAGAACATCATGCTCACCCGGCGTGGGAGCGAGCCCGATGTCGTCAAGGTGCTCGACTTCGGAATCGCTCGCTTGCCAGGAGGAAACACGCAAGCGGTGACCAAGGCCGGGCTCATCTTCGGAACGGCACGCTACATCTCGCCCGAGGGCGCGGCGGGCATCCCAGTCGGCCCGCCCGCCGACGTCTACGCCATCGCGACGATCGTCTACCAGATGCTCGCCGGACAGACGCCCTTCTCGGGTGATTCGGCGGTCGAGGTGCTGGGGATGCAGATGAACCAGATCCCACTTCCTCTTCGCTCGATCCACCGCGCTTCGTACGTTCCGGACTCCATCGCCTCGGTCGTCATGCAGAACCTTGCCAAGCGACCCGAGCAGCGTTCTGCCAACGCCCAGGCGCTTGGACGATCGCTGGCCCAGGCCGCTCGCGCCGGCGGCCTCGCCCCCGAGGAACTGGTGCCTCGCTCGCCATTTCTCGGAGCTCCGGCCCGTCAGCGCGCGTTCGCCTCGGTCGAGCCCACCCGACAGCTTCCGCTCGCGTCCCATCTCGCCGAGCGCATCGCCCCGCCCGAACCATCCCAGCCACCACCGTCGAAGGCGGCTCGACCTCGTAAGTCGGGCGGCGGCGCGCTGGCGTTCGTGATCGGCTGTCTCCTCGGGGGCGTCGTGCTGGCGGTGTTGGGAGCGCGAGGGTCGAGCGAAGCGCCGCCCAACGCCGCGCCCCAGGCGAGCCCCTTCGCACGGCCGGACGCCGGCTCGATGGACGCAGGCGCGTCGCGCTAAATCGATGTAGGCTCCGGGGATCCCGTGCGAGCGTCGAAACCAAAGACTGTCTTCTACCGCCGGACGGCTACCCTCGCTGGTCTCGGCAGTTTTCTCGCGGCCACCCTTGCGACCGCGATGGCAAAGGCCGACGATCCCCCCGAGGACATTCCGCGCGGCGTCGATCGCCCGCACACGCTGGCACAGCTCGGCGTTGGATTCTTGACCCTGCCCGGCGCTGACGTGTGTTTGAAGGGGCAAACCTGCACGAAGGGCGACAGCAGCATCGAGATCGATTTTTGGCAGCTTTATCGGGCCAACCGACATTTTGCGATCGGTGCAGGAGCCACCGTGGCGATCAAGCCGACCACAGACAATCCGCGAGCGGAAGCGGGAATCGACAGGTCCCATACCCGGAGCTACTTCCTGGTCGAGGCGCAGGGCCGCTACTACGCGTTGCACACCGAGACGTTCGAGGCGTGGATCGGCGCGACGGTGGGCGGCGTGATCGTCAGCGATCGCTACGCGATCGAAGGGGGCGATGTTCCGACCGCGGCCATCCTGGGCCCCAAAGCGTCGACCCTGCGCACCGAAGGCGGCGCGATCGGCGGACTGCTCGGCGCGCAATGGTCGTTCGCTCCCAATTGGGCTTTCGGCTTCAACGCCCGTTACATGCGATGGTTCTTGCCGAGCGAGCCCACGACGACCGTCTTTCTCGACCGCACCACGCTCACCAATGAGCAGGGCGCCGTCGTTGTGGGCATTTCATGCAGCTATCGGATCGCTCTCTAGGGACCCCGCCCCGATTCCGTTTCAGCTATCAATCTCCTGATTTCGGTGGGATACTTCCGCCCCTATGACTCGGGTTCTTCACGTTTGCCGCCGGTCGCAATCCGCCGTTTTTGCATATGAATTTCGTTGGCCGGCGCCTGGCCGCCCCAGGCCATGATTCGCCTTCGCTCGGTCGTCCCGCTGGTGGGCAGCCTCGCCCTGAGCGCCCTCGATCTGCATGTGGCCGCAGCGCAGACGCGCGACCCTGCGGCAGGCGAAGCCCTGTTCCAGGACGGACGCCGGCTCATGAAGAGTCGCGATTACGGCCCGGCATGCGCCAAATTCGAAGAGAGTCTTCGCCTCGATCCCGCAACGGGGACGCTCTTGAACCTTGCCGACTGTGAAGAGCAGCTGGGACACAGCGCGAGTGCGTGGCAGCACTGGCGCGCCGCGGCCGATCAACTTCCCATGGGTGACAAGCGGCGGACGACAGCCGTCGGCCGCGCATCGGCCCTCGAGAAAAATCTCGCGCGCCTTTCCGTCACGCTGGCGCCCTCGGCACCGCCCGACGCCATCGTGAAACGCGATGGCGTCATCCTCGGCGCAGCCAGCCTGGGCCTCGCACTCCCCGTCGATCCTGGCCACCACGTCGTCGTCGTGTCCGCCGGTGGCCACGAGAATCGCGAGACCGAGGTCACCCTGCACGCCAAGGAGCAGCGCACGCTCGTCGTCGAGGCCGGCGCTGTTTCCGATGCGGCTGCTTCCGCGGCGAGCGCCGAAGCGAGTCGCTCGTCGAATGCGGCGCAGCCCGCGTCCAGCACCGGCAAGCCATCCGGCGATTCCGATACGCACACGGCTCTTACGGTTTCATCCGAG
>JBBSDY010000357.1:0-5136 GCA_038240245.1 Polyangiales bacterium | reverse complement strand
GGTGTTCACCATGCCGAGCGGGATGCGCTCGCCCTGGGCGTTGGCTCGTTTCATCAGCGCGGACAGGGTGAGCCCGGCGATGTACTCCATCACCAAAAAGACCTCGCCGTCGACGGCGACGATGTCGAGCGTCGATACGATGTTGGGGTGACCGATGCGCCCTGCCACGCGAGCCTCGTCGGTGAGCATCGTGACGAATTCTGGCTCCTTGGCGAGGTGAGGGTGCAGCCGCTTGATGGCCACCGTCCGGCCAAATCCGCCAGGTCCCACAAGCCGTCCGAGGTGCACGGTCGCCATCCCCCCGGAAGCGATTTCACCATAGAGCTCGTACCGATCGATACGTGTCGGCCCCGGAGCACCACTCATCGCCCCGGGACTATACCACACCGATCTCGGGAGATTTCGGCCCGAGGGGGGGCGGGAAGGGGAGGCATGATCCCTGATGATTGCTGGGATTAGGGTGAGCGCCGTACGAAATGGGGCGTGCCCGCGAGCTGCGCCATGTACTCCTTGATGCCGATCGTGCCGTCGGAGAGCGCGCGGCGCTGATCTTCGGCCGGGCAATCGAACACGCCGCCATAGGCGTAGGTCGCGATGAAGCCGCTGACGCAATCGCTGACGTCGGGCAGAGCCGCCAGTTGCTGGGCAAGAGCCGTCAAGCCGTCGAAGCTGATCTTGGGGGACATGTCGCCGCCGCCGGGGTCGGTCGGGATGTCGTGACCGGTGGCGTCGATGGCGTTGCCCTTCTCGTCGCCCCGGTAGCGACCGACCTCGTCGAAGTGCTCGGCGCCGAAGCCGATGGGATCGAACTGAATGTGGCAAGAGTGGCAAGGCTCGCCGCTGGCGTGCAGCTTTTCGAAACGCTCGCGCGTCGTCTTGGCCGCATTGACCGGCGCCTTCGTCTCGAGCGGGGGCACGTTGGCGGGGACCTGCGGCCGCTCGTTGCACAAGAGCTTCTCGAAGACCAAAAGACCGCGCTTGGTGGGTGACGAGCGGTCCGTCTGCGCGTTGCCGGCGAGGATCGATGCCTGCGCGAGAAGACCAACGGCCATGTTCGGCGTTCGATCGACGACCTGGTAGTCGATGATGGCGCCGCCGATGCCATAGAAACTGGCGAGACTGCCGTTGACGACTGTGTAGGGCGCCAGCAAAAGATCGTGGACGCCTCCGTTCTTCGTCAGGACCACTTGGTCGAGAAATCGCCGGGTCTCTTCGGCCATTGGACCCTTCACGAGGTCGAAATCCGGGGTGGTCGTTTTCACCTTGTCGACGACGGTCTTGTAAGAGAGCCACTCGCGGAAGAACTCGCGCATGACCTCCTGGCCGCGATCGGTTTGCTGCAGCCGGCGTGCCTCGATGACCAGCGCATCGGCGGTCGATAGCTCGCGGCGGCCCGCCTTGGCCAAGAGGTCGGCGCTCGGCGTCGTGCCGCCGTAGGTGTAGGCGAGCTCGCTGGCGATCTGGTACTGCGTGAGCGGGTACGTCTGACCCGCGACGTAGGCGCCCTTGCCGTCACCCAGCTCGGAGCGATAGAGCGCGTGCGGCGATTGCATCATCGCGACGAGTGTCCACTTGATGCCCAGGGCGAAGGTCGCACGACCCGTCACCGACGCATGGTAGGCCGCGTAGCTCGCCTGCTCATCGGCCGTCAGCGGCCTGCGAAACAGACGCGGCCCGTACTGCCCGATGAACTGGGCCGCGCAGGCCGCATCCTTCGATGTCTGCGAGGAGGGGAGCAACATCGGCAGTCTCGTGTCGTCGGTAACCAGTCGGGCCACGTCCTCGGCCGTGCTGAGAATCTTTTGGGCCACGTTGTCGGCCACCAGAAGGGCGGACGCATCGTTGGCGAAGCCGAGCTTGGAGTTGGGATCGGGGCCGAGCTGCACGCCTCCCAGTCGCCGGCGATCTCGGGAAAGACGTCGCCGATGGAGCTCTCGATCTCTTGTCGCGTGAGCCTGCGCAAGATCGGGGCGCCCGGCTGCGACGCTTCGCACCGCTGGCGGAGGGTGCCCACGGTTCCAACCCCGAGCCCGCTGCCGTCGCCGCCGGCGCCGGTGGTCGACGTGTCGCGTCGCTTGTCGGCGGCCTGCGAGCACGCGGCCGCGGTCATGGCGAGAAGAACTGCCGCTAGATCCTGGCGTGCGAGGCTCATCCCTTGATCTCCGGGATGGCGCTCACGTTTTGCCCGCCGATGGTCATCAAGGGGACGCCCATCGCGTCACTCAGCGTGGCGAGCACGTCGGTGTGCATGTGTGGAACGTCGATCACCCGCCCGGGCTTGACGTAGCCGCCGCCCCCTCCGATGAGAACGAAGGGCAGGTAGCTTGGCTGCGGCTTGCCGGCGAGGTAGACGGGCGAAGCATCGGAGTTGTGGTTCGCCCCGTCGGAGATTTCGCTGCACACGAAGACCAGCGTGTTGTCGAGCACCGAGTGATCGGGATCGCTGGGATCTTTGACGTTGAGCGGCGCGATGAGCTTGGCGGCGAGTCGCTCGTAGAACCAGCGCTGGCACTTGGCAAACTCGGCCCGGCCGGGCGTGTCCCAGGAGTGCGACACCGGATCGTGATGACCCTTGGCGATCCCCGGGCCGCCAGCGAAACCAAAATTGAGATCGGAGTTCACCCACATGTTCTGCAGGGTGATGACCCGCGCCGAGTTACAGAGGATGGCCGTGGCGGATGCTTCGAGCTGCGCATCGAGGAGCTTCGCAAAGTTCGTTTGATCGAGTGGCTTCAAGCCCGCGCCGCGTCGACGGCGGGCAGGCTCGGCTTGGTCGTGCAGCTCGTCGTCATGCCGGGGCTGGGATTCATGGCGGCCGTCTTGAGCTTGCGCACGGCGTCGAGGTGCACCTGGAGCTTGCTCTGCTCCGACGAGAGGCCGGTGACTGCTTTCTGCAGGGCGTCGAGCTCTTTCTCGGTGAGCGCGAGCGCCTCTTCACGAAACACTGATTCGTCGACGGCGGGCATCGCCGGCGTTGCTGCCGTTCCGATGCCCTGCAAGAGCTCTTGCGCGGCGGTATCGGGGCTCGCGGTGGGTGAAACCCAGTCGCCGTGCTTGATCAAAAAGGAATCGGATCCGAAGCCCTGTCCAGAAGGGTAGGGCACGACACCAATCGCGTGCGCCGTCACCTTGAGGGCCTGCGCGATGGTGTAGTCAATCGAATCGGCCTTGGCTCCTTCGGCAAATCCGGTGAGCGTGGCGCGGATGGCGGCGTGGTTTCGAGCGCCGTCGTTCATCGTGATCCCACGAAGGACCGTGACGTTGGTGGCGAAGTCGGCGAGCGGATCGAGGATCTGCGGACCATCCTTCACGAGCGTGAAGCTGGGTCCGGGATCGAAGTGCTCGTCGGGCATCCCGTGCGGGATGAACATGATGAAGAGGCGCGTCGGACGGGGCCCCGGCGCGGCTCCCGCAAGACGCGCCATGCGCATGGCGAGCGGCGCCGCCACTCCGAGCGACAGCGCCGTCATGAACGTTCGGCGTCGCAGCGCGTGCGAGCTCGTCATCGTAGATGAGTTTCTAACACATCGCATGCCACACGCTCGCGCTCGATCCCCCCGCGTTCGCTGCTCGTGGTTCGGATCCGCCAGATCCGCGATCACCTGGTCCGCTTTCTGCACCACCAACGACCCATGCGACGTCCTACATGTGAGGTGCGCCAATGGTTGTGCGTGTTGTCGCTGCTCGCGTTTGCCGCGTGTTCTGGATCGATCAACGCAACGGACTCCGATTCGTTGGGTGATGATTCAACGACAGTCGAAAATCCGAACGCTGCTGGATCAATGGGCTCGACATCGAGCGGCGGATCTGGGTCCAGGGCCTCCGGAGCGGCAGGCGCCGCGGGATCCTATGTGGGATCCACGGGATCGGGTGGCAAGGCGGGCGCAAGCGGCACACCGGGATCGTCCGGAGCGGGTGGAGCGTCGGGGCATGGAGGATCGGGCGGCAGTGCTGGCGCGGCGGGCTCGGGCAAGGGCGGCAGCGCAGGAGCAGGCGGCGCAGGCGCTGCGGGATCATCGGGACAAGGAGGCGCTGGCGGATCGACGGGTGCGACCGGCGGTTTCGCCGACATCGTCACCGAGTCGCTCTTCAACCAGATGTTCCCCAAGCGAAACGCCTTCTACACCTACCAGGGCCTCGTTCAGGCGACCAAGCTCTACCCGGGCTTCGCCAGCGAGGGCACACTCGACGTGCGCAAGCGCGAGGTGGCGGCTTTTCTCGCCAACATGGCGCGCGAAACGGGAGAGCTCGTCTACATCGAGCAGATCGCCAAGGGTCCGTACTGCCAGGACAGCGCCAAGTATCCGTGCGCGCAGGGTCAGCAATACTATGGCCGCGGTCCCATTCAGATCAGCTGGAACTACAACTACGGTGCGGCGGGCGACGCCCTCGGTGTCAACCTCCTCGCTGATCCGGGTCTCGTCGGGCGTGACGCCAAGATTGCATGGGAGACGGGGCTATGGTTCTGGTCGACGTCGAAACCGGCAGGCGAGACTTGCCACACCTCGATGACCAAGAGCCTCGGGTTCGGCGCGACCGTGAACATCATCAACGGCGCTGTCGAGTGCGGTGGTCGCGATCCCAATGCGGTGCAAGATCGCGTGGATCACTACCAGAGCTACTGCGTTCTTTTGGGCGTCAGCTCCGGAAGCAACATCTACTGCTGACGATCGAGATCGTGCGTTCGCGTGGACTCCTGGATCTGCCAGATCCGCTTGCAGGTGATCCGCGCGATCCATCGATGCCAATTTCTGCGGCATTTTCGCGTGGTGACGATCGGCCTGAGAGTTGCTTGGTGCCACGGTGGAGGTTGGCCTTCATGAGAGCTTCGTCACGGTGGCTGGTTTCGGTGGTCGTGCTTGCTGGTTGCGCGTCCGGAGGACAGGACCGCCGTCCCAGCGACCTAACCGGCGACGACACGATGAGCCCGGGTGACAAGATCGGCGGCACGGGCAATCTCACCGGCGGTGGCACCGGCGCCGTCGTCTCGAGCTGTACTCCGGGCACATGCGAAGACTTTCCGGCCGCCGCCATTTCCGATGGGAATGTGCCAGCCGATCCGGCGAGCCTTTTCGGCGATGCGAGCCGCGGCTCTGCCGGCGGGCCGTGCGTGAGCGAGCCCGAGGACGGCGCGCT
>JBBSDY010000356.1:0-5146 GCA_038240245.1 Polyangiales bacterium | reverse complement strand
TTGCCGTGGCGGCCTTCGTGATGCTCGGGGGAGGTGCTCTCGTCGGGCTCGACGCAGCACGCGCCTGGCAGACGATTCCCATCGCGGGGCTCGCCGCCGTGCTCGCTGCCACCGCGAGCTGGGCGATGGACAACACGGTGACCCGCGGGCTCGCCGAGGAAGAGCGGTCGGATGTGGTCGCTGCGAAGGGCGGCCTGGGCGCAGCGGTGACGGCGTGCCTGGCGCTCGTGCTCGGCGAGCCAGCGCCCACCCGGTGGGCCGTGCTCGGGCTATTGGTGTGCGGAGCCACCGGCTATGGGCTCAGCTTGCGTCTTTATCTCCTGGCGCAGCGCAGAATCGGCGCGGTTCGCACCAGCTCCGTTTTCGCCACCGGGCCGTTCGTCGGCGCGGCCCTGGCCTGGACGCTCGGCGATCGCCACGCCGGTGCGGCAACCGCGCTCGGCGCGATCGCCTTTGGTGTTGGTGTCTACCTTCACCTCACCGAACGTCACTCGCACGTGCACGTTCACGCTCCCGTCGAGCATGAGCACATGCATCGTCACGACGACGGCCACCATGAGCACGTGCACGAGCCCGCGTTCGCCGGGGAGCATTCTCATTCGCACCACCACGAGCGAACCATGCACGAGCACGGTCACGCCCCGGACATTCACCACAGCCATCGGCACTAGTTCGAGGGGCTCGGTTCCGAACTGAAATGCGGGCCGGCAAATCCGTGGCGCCGCTTCGCTACGTAATGGTGAGGCATGACCCACGTGATCGCCCACCTCGGGTCCAACCTCGGGCGGCACCTCGCCCTGGGGGCGTCGGTGGCGATGCACGCTGTGGTGGCCGTCTCGGCGGTGGGAGGACACGGTCCTCTTGGCACGGGCATGCTGGGGCGTGATCCGGATCCCGTCATCGCGGTGGAGCTCGAATCGGTTACCCCGCCGGCGTTGCCCCTGCAAGACATCGCCAGCGAAGCGACCGAGGCATCTTCCCCTCCATCTCCGACCCACAAGCACAGCTACCCCGTGCCACCCGGGCACGACGACCATCCCCACGATCCTTCGCTCGTTCACATGGTCTCCTCACCCGACGCTCACGACAGCTCCGAAGTCGGAGACGCGGCTGTGGCTCACCCCGACGAGCCAGCGCACTTCGTGCTTTCTGCCGGCGGCTCGACTCGGACTTCCGGCCCAGGCTCGGGCGCCGGCGGCGCGGGCCACGGCGATGGGACTGGCCACGGCGATGGGACTCTTGGCGTCGAAGAGACCGTAGCCGAAAGCATGGTGAGCCTGCCGGCCCGCGTCGTGCGAAGCGCGCAGGTCGTGTATCCGACACAGGCCCGAACCGAGGAGATCGAGACCGAGGTGCGGCTCGAGATCGTCGTCGACACGCACGGCACCGTGGTCGAGGCGCGGCCGATTTCTCATCGTGGCTACGGGCTCGAAGAGGCCGCATTGCAAGCAATTCGAGCCTATCGCTTCGCTCCTGCCGAGCGATTCGGATCGCCCATTCGCGTGCGCATGGCGTGGACAGTGATCTTTCGACTGCGCTGACCAAAAGATGTGGGCGGCAAATCCAATCCGATGGCGACCTCGTAGTGAAGAGCGGGGATGTTCACCACGTCCAGACCTGGACGCTCGAAGGCAGTGGAGGAAACATGCGATTGACTTGGATCAGGACATTGGGATTCGTGGGTGCGACCGTCGTGTCGCCATTGGTGTTTGCGGCCGATCACGCCGACGGCCCGGCCGCGTCGCTCGACAAGAGCGCTGACATCGCCGACCTGTTCACGTGGGTCTCGGCGGACGGTAAGACGACCTACTTCGTCATGGACCTCGGAAAGGACATGCAGGCCGGCTCCAAATTCTCCAACGCCGTCAAATACGTCTTTCACACCACGAGCATGCCCGCCTATGGCGCGACGGGTGCCGCGGTCAAGAGCTCGGACATCATCTGCACGTTCGACAACGCCGTGGCCCAGAAGACCACGTGCTGGGTCGGAGCGCAGGACATGGTGACCGGTGATGCGAGCACGGCTGCCACCAGCGCCAGCGGCAAGGTCAAAGTCTTCGCCGGCCTGCGCGACGACCCCTTCTTCTTCAACTTCGACGGGTTCAACTCCGTGGCGGCCACCGTGCACGGCGCCGCATCGGCTCTCGTCCCCACGTTCGACAAGGACGGGTGCCCGCGCGGTCTGGGAGCAACGGGCTCAGCTCTCGCTTCCGGGCTCGGCAGCGCGCCCGACGGAGGCGCCCCCGTGGATGCGTTCGCGAAGTTCAACACTCTTGCCATTGTGCTCGCCGTCGATACGACGCTGGTCACGGCAGGCGGCCCCATCGTCGGGGTCTGGGCCAGTACCAACAAGTAACGAGGCGAAACGATGAAAACCTATCTCAAAGTAGTCTCGATTTCTTTGGTCGGCGCGGCCTTCGCGCTCGCGGCATGTGGTGGTGACGACACCGCACCGGCAGCAGCTGCGGGTGCCGGTGGAACCTCGGGTAGCACGGGCACCTCCGGAAGCGCCGGCACATCCGGAAGCACCGGCACATCGGGCAACGGCGGCAGCAGCGGCGGAGCCGGTATGGATGCATCCGCAGGAACGGGCGGAACGGGCAACACCGAGGCGGGCACGGCCGACGCTGGTCCGCCCATGCTCGGCATGCAGATCGATCGCCTGGGCCGACCGGGCGTGAACACCGCGCTGACCGATCCTTTCGACATCGTTCCAGCGATGACGAAGGACGAGGTCAAGAACGCCTACAACGCCGAGGCCGATCCCGCGCAATGGTCGGGCAAATTCAAGGGCTACATCGCCACCAACCTGGCCATCCTCGACGCGCTCGATTCGACGGCGAGCAGCGAAGGTTGCGGCAACCAGTTAGCCATCGGCGCCGCCACCGACGGCGGAGCCGTGACCCGCTACAACGGCCTCTCAACCGTCCTGGTCGACGATCGCCTGTACCTGAACACCAAGGTAGGCGATTCGGGATCGCTCACCTGCGGGCAGTACCTTGCGGTCGAGGCCAACGCCACCAACATCGTGCCCAATGGCGACTGCGGTGGTCGCACGCCCAAGTACGACGTGATCGACACCACGTACTCCGCGTTGGCCGCCGGTTTGCTGAGCGGCGTCTCCGACGGCGTGGGCCCCGACGGGAAGGTCACTGACACCTTCCCCTTCCTCGCGGCACCCCAGTGAGCCGACGCGTGCTCGCGATCAAAGCCATCCCGCGTCTGTTCGGCGCGACATTCTTGATCGCGAGCGCGTGCCACACGACACCCGAGCGAAGCGTCCCCGCGTCGAAAGCCGCGGGGACGCACGTTGCCGTGAACGCGCCCGGCGCCCCGCTCACCCCGGCCGAGCTCCCCACCACCGACGGCGGCCTCGCGCTCCACAACCTGGACGCCGAGATCGCCGGGCTCGAGGCCGCTCTCGAGAAGGACCCTACGCTCGATCGCATCTCGGGTCTCGCCGAGAACCTCGAAGCCCGCGGTCAGTTTCTCGGACGGCTCGCCGACTATGACAGCGCTCTTGCGCTTGCCGACCGCGCCGTGGCGCTCTTCGCGACCGACGGCCGAGCCTTCGTGGCTCGCGCCAAGGCGAGGGCAATCTTTCACCGCTTCGTCGATGCAACCGGCGATCTCGATCACGCCGAAATGCTCGGCGTCGCGCCGGCCGCGCTCCTCGGACAGCGCGCCTCCATCCTGCAGGCCCTCGGTCTCTATGACGAGGCACTCGCCATTCGCCATCGCATGACCGAGCAAAAGGGTGACCTGTCATCGATGGGCAACGAAGCCGCCGTGCTCGCCGACATGGGCGAAACCGACAAGGCCGAGCAGCTTTTCGTCGAAGCTCAGCACCACTTTCGCGACGTAGCGCCATTTCCCGTCGCCTGGCTGTACTTTCAAGAGGCAACCATGTGGGAACGAGCCGGTAAGGTCCGGCGCGCCCGCGCGCTGTTCGAGGCCGCGAGCGAGCGGGTTCCAGGCTATGCTCACGCCATCTCGCACCTTGCCTCTCTCGAGCCGCCCGAGCATGCCATGGCCCTCCTGCAACCTGTCGTCGTCGCCTCGGGCGATCCGGAGTACGAGGCGCAGCTCGGAAGGTTGTTGCGCGAGCAGGGTCGAGCCCAAGAAGGTGCCGCGCTTCTGGCGCACGCCCGGCACGGGCTCGACGAGCGAACGACGCGACACCCCGAAGCCTTCGCCGACCACGCTGCGCGCTTCTGGCTGGCCGACGGTGACGCCAAGAAGGCGCTGGGCTTTGCCGAGGCCAACCTGGCGGTGCGTCCGACCCGCGACGCGTTGACGTTGGTGATCGATGCAGCCATCGAAGCCCACGAGCCGATCGTCGCATGCGGCGCCGCCGAGCGCGCGCTTTCGCTGCCCAATCGGTCGACGGCCACGCACATGCTGGCCGCAAGGGCGCTCGACGCGTGCGGTCGCAATGACGAGGCCGACCGTGAGCGCCAGGTTGCTTTGGCCACGCGCTAAGCGGTCGGAGACCGCTCGGGCGATCTTCCGTGCGATCGTTTTCTTGGTGGCATCGCTCTCCGGCCTTTCCGCGGCGCAAGCCCACTCGGTAGGCATCTCGCGTGGCGACTACCGCGTCGTCGGCGCGCAGATCACCGCGACGATTGGTTTCGCCCGCGCCGAGCTGGCACTGGGCGTGCCCGAGCTCGAAGCAGCCGAGGGTAACGCGGGTCTCGATGAAGCAACGACGGGCGCCGTGCAGACCTGGATCCTGGCTCGCCTTCGCATGGTCGCCGATGGTCGGGCCTGCGAAGGACAGGCGAAGGGCGTGGAGCAGAGTGAGAACGACGGGATCACCGTCACGCTGGTGTTCGATTGCGCTCATCCTCCCGTCCTTCTCGACACCGAGGCGGACTTCGTTGGCTCGCTCTCCAGCGGGCATCGCCACCTTGCTCACTTCTCTTTCGGCCGGGCTTCGACCGATGTCATCGCGGTGCGCGGGCAGAGCTCGCTTCGCGTCACCATCCCTGGTGTGACGGACAGCCCGGCGACGACCGGCATGGCATCGCAGTTTCGCGCGTTCTTCACGATGGGAATCGAGCACATTCTCACCGGCTACGATCACCTGCTCTTTCTCTTCGGCCTGCTTTTGGTGCTGGGCCCGATTCGTTCGCTCATCGGCGCC
>JBBSDY010000355.1:0-5147 GCA_038240245.1 Polyangiales bacterium | reverse complement strand
TTGCGGACCTTGTCGAGCGGCAGGTCCATCTTCTCGGCGATCTCCTCGGGCGTCGGCTCCCGCCCCAGCTCCTGCACGAGATAGCGCGAGGTGCGAATGAGCTTGTTGATGGTCTCGATCATATGGACCGGGATGCGGATCGTGCGCGCCTGATCCGCGATGGCCCGGGTGATCGCCTGGCGGATCCACCACGTCGCGTACGTCGAGAACTTGTAGCCGCGCTTGTACTCGAACTTGTCGACCGCCTTCATGAGGCCGATGTTGCCCTCTTGAATGAGGTCGAGAAACTGCAAGCCGCGGTTGGTGTACTTCTTGGCGATCGAGACGACGAGGCGCAGATTGGCTTCGACCAGCTCGGCCTTGGCCTTCTCGGCGGTGCGCTCGCCCTCGCGAATGGATCCGTAGGTGTGGCGGATCTCGCCGACGTCGATCTGCAGCTCTTCTTCGACCTTTTTCAGGCCCTTCTGGGCGCCCTTCAGGGCGGCGTCGAACTCGAGCAGCTCGGCGCGCGTCACGCCGAGCTTTTTGGCCAGTCTTCGTTCGGCCTGGGGGTTGTCTTTGACGTCGCGCAGGTGGCGCTTCAGCTGCTCTTTGGTGGAGCCGGTGCGCTTCTCGAGCTCGGTGGCCCCTGCCTCGGCACGCTCGACCTTCTGGATGAGCGATTTTAGCTTGACGACGATTCTGTCGATCGTCTTCTTGTTGAGGCGCATCTCTTCGAGCGTCTCGACGAGCTCTTCTTTGGTGCTCTCGATCTCGGTGTCGACGCCCTTGCGCTTGCCGTCGATCTTGAGCTTGCGCTCCTCGAGAAGATCGAGGTGCTTTTTGTCGAGGCGCTTGACCTTGTCGATGAGGCGGATGATGCGGCGGTCGGCCTCTTCCTCGTCGAACTCCTGGTCGTCTTCTTCAACGTCGCGGATGATGTCCTTGACGCGGATCTTGTGCTTGCGCAGCTTGTCGCCCAGATCGATGATCTCGCGGACGGCGATGGGGCTGTTCAAGATCGCAGCGAGGACGGCGTGCTCGCCGGTCTCGATGCGCTTGGCAATCTCGACTTCGCCCTCGCGCGTGAGAAGCGAAACGCTTCCCATCTTGCGCAAGTACATGCGAACCGGATCGTTCGACTTGGAGTAGTACGGGTCGGACTCTTCTTGCTCGTCGCCCCGGACCTGCACCTTTTTGGTCTCCGCCGCTTCTTCTTCGGCGATGCGCTTGGGCGCGATCTTCACCTGGGTTGCGGCATCGACGATCTCGATGTCCTCGTCGCCCAGGGCGCTCATCACGTCCTCGACCTGGTCGGCCGCGACCACATCGGCGGGCAAGGCGTCGTTCACCTCTTCGTAGGTGAGAAACCCCTTGGATTTTCCGAGGTCGATGAGCTGCTGCACTTCCTTGCGACCGTGGGTACCGTTTTGCTGGGTCGACTGCTCAGGATTCTCGGTCCGATCGGACTTGTTCTGTCGCACAGGCATGCCTCATCCCTCTTTTAGGCCGCGCTTCTCGCGCACGCGGCGATTCCTCTCGCGCAAAAGGGCGTCTTCCGCCCCCGGGTCTCCCATACGTTCGATTCGATGAAGTGCTTCGACAACTTGCGCCTTCTGCTTGGAGAGCCCCTGCTGCTTGAGCTTCTGAGCATTCGAAACGAGTTCGTGCTTGGCGTCTTCGCGCTGCTCATGACGTGGAGAAGCCAGTCGTTGTGCGGCGAATGTATGAATCGCGGCGGGCAGATACGCAAGAATTTCGATACCGTCGTGGCCGAATTTTTGGCCCGCTTCTTGCCCCGCTTTTTGTGCGTTGGCAATCGCGGCAACGCCCAGCGCGGGATCTCCCGCGAGCTCGCGGATGGCTACCTCGCCTTCGGGTTCGTTCAGAAGGTCCGGGAAGTCGAGAAAACAGCCCAAAATAGCGAGTCCCACAGGGTTCGGCGCGGCGCTTGCCGGCGCCACGCGAGCGGGACGCGTGCCCTCGGCTGACCCGGAACCGCCCTGGCTGGCCTGGGCGAGCGCGCGTGAGACCGCAGATTGCAAGAGACGGAACGACGCGGCGTCCGGGAGGCCGAGCCGCTGGGCGATGTTGTCGGCGTAGGTCTGGGCCATGGCCCGAACCGTGGGGTCGTCCTCGCTGGCGATGAGCTGCACCACCTCGCGAACGCGGGCTCCGCGCTCGTGCGCGTCGCCGCGCTCGAAGGCCTCGTCGAGAGACGACTCGATTAGATGCTCGAGAATGCCCCGCGAGGCCTTCACCGCGGCCTGCAGCGCGTCCGGCCCGCGCTCGCGCACGAAGTCGTCGGGATCCTTGGCGCCCGGCAGGATGGCAACCTTGGCGACCAGGCCGCTGGTGCGACAAGTCTCGCGCGCCTCGCGCGTGGCCTTCTTTCCGGCAGCGTCTCCGTCGAAAAGGAGCGTGACGACGGATGCGTAGCGACGAAGCAGCTTGCCTTGCACGCCGGTGAACGCGGTGCCGAGTGGCGCCACGACGTTGCTGATCCCGCGCGCGTGCAGCGACACGACGTCGAAGTTGCCCTCGACCAGAACGGCTTCCTCTTCTTGCCGAATCGCCTGCCGCGCCTGGTAGAGGCCGAAGAGCGTCTGACCTTTTTGGTACACCGGCGATTCGGGCGAGTTGATGTATTTGGGGCTTTGCTTGTCGACGACGCCGGAGTCCGGATCGGGTAGGACACGCCCGCTGAAACCGATGACGCGCCCCTGCACGTCGAGGATGGTGAACATCAGACGGTGGCGGAACCAATCGTAATGTCCCGAGCCGCTTTTGCGGGGAGCGATGAGCCCGACCTTGCTCGCGGCCACGGGCGAGACGCCTTGCTGTGCGAGGAACTGGGTGAGGCCGTCCCACCCGGCGGGGGCGTAACCGACTCGGAAGGCTTGAAGAGCGTCCCTGACGCGGGGGTCGAGATCGCGGGCACGGTCGGGATCGGGGTTGCGCTCGTCGCCGGAACCGCGCTCGGGTGCGAGGCCGCGCCGCGCGATCTCGTCCCAGGCGATGGGAGCCTGGGCGTGCTCGCGCAGCTGCCGCTCGAACCAGTGCGCAGCGAGCTGGTTGACGGCGTAAAGGTCGTCGACCGCGCGTCGTGCCGCGTCGGCGTCGCGTCGCTCGGCGTCGGTGGCCGTCTCTTCGATCTCGATGCCAGCGTTGTCGGCGAGACGCCGCGCCGCCTCGGGGAAGTTGAGCCCCTCGACCTTCATCAGAAAGTCGAAGACATTGCCCTTCTCCTTGCATCCGAAGCAGTAAAAAAAGCCCTTCTCGGGGTTGACGCTGAAGCTCGGCGTCTTCTCCTTGTGAAAGGGGCAAAGTCCCACCAGGCTTCGACCCTGGCGTTTGAGCTTCACGGTCTCGGAGACAATCGAGACGATCTCGACGCGGTCGCGGATCTCGGCGATCGTCTTCGGTGAGATCATGCTGCTAGATTTTCAGGCGGCGCCACGGGAGATATTTCTTAAGCGACCCTGCCTTCGTGTCAAATGAAGGTGGGCTGACCCCTCCCCAGTCGCTCCGCGAGCGGAAAATTCCAGGCTGACACTCACATCGTCTTCTTCTGTCCCTGTGCCCGCGCCACCGAGGCGGCCTTGAGCTGCTCGAGCTGTTGGCGCGCGGTGACCTCGCCGCTCTGGGCGCGCAGTGACGCCAGGCGCGAATCGAGCGACGACTCGCCGATCTCTTTTTCGAGGTTGGCCTGGGCCACCGTGGTCTTGATGTGCTCGCGCACGTTCTCGAGCGCCTTGACCTCGTTGTCGACCGAGAGGCCCTCGAGCTGCTCCTGAATGCGAATGCGCGCCTGCGCCGACTGAAGCTTGGCCAGCATGGCGTCTTTCTCGGCCTTCAGCTTTTTGATCTCCGACTGAATCTGCACGAGCGACGATTTGGCGCCCTCGGCATCCTTCACGGCGATCTTCATGTCGGCTTCGAGATCCGCCACCTCGGCCTCGAGTTGATTTTTCTTCTGGATGAGGACGATCGCGAGATCGTCCTGGTTGGTCTCGACGGCGACGTTGAGATCTTGCGTCACCTGGGCAAGCTCCTTCGACTGGGCAATGTGGCGCTGCTCCAGCTCTTCGCGCCGCCGGATGATGGAAGCGGTCGCTCGCTTGAGCCCCGAGTACTTTTCGATCATCGAGTTGATCGCGTTCTCGTAAGCGATCTCGGGGTTGGCCTTCTCGACGTCGGAAACCCAGATGCTGAGAAAGCCCCGCCACAGGTTCGAAATCCGCCCGAAAAAACCTTGTGCCATCGCGACCTACCTTCTTTCGTCCCTGTATAGCGTTCCTTCGTTTCGACGGCACACTCGTTTTGCCTTCACGCCGCCCAAATGAGCTCCGCCCCCCCTCGGCCCATGCTCGCATGGTGCCTAGCGAGAACCGACGACGCGCGACCACATGGTCAAGAGGTTGCGGATGACCGGCCCGTCGGGAGGCGTGGCCACCGGCGGGATGTCGACTTTGACGCCGTACTGGGCAAGGCGTGTGTACGGGTTTTGGCTGTCGGAAGTGCGGACGGGCACCGCGGGATCGGCCGGCCTGAAGCCATACGAAAGGGCGCGCTCCTGCATGGGTCGGCTGCGCAGAAATGTGATGAAGGCGCGCCCCGCATCGCGCTGTGCTGGCGTGACCCAGTCGCCCTGCAGGAGCGCGACCGGGTGGTCGCTCCACAAGGTCGTCTCGGGGTAGTAGATTCGCAGGTTTCCCCAGCGGCCCTGGGCGTTCTCGATCTGCGAGACGACGAGATTCTCGTAGACGACGGCGATATCGTACTTCGAGGGCCCAAAGCGGACCATATCGGTCATGAAGGTGCCCGTCGAAGCCTCGAACTTCGAGACGCCCTTTTCGACGGCGGCGACGAAAGATTGGTACTCGGGCTTGAGCAGATCGCTCACCGTGAGCCCCGAGGTCTTGCCATAGTACTCGAGCGTCATCAGCAAGAGCGCTTGCAGCCCGGAGTTCGACTTGGTGGGATCGGTGTGACCCAGCTTGACGAAGCCCCACTCGGCCTTGCCACCGATGGCCGGCCAACCCCGATTGGAAGAAACGGCCTTGTGGATCGCTTTCCACGAGACGTGCCCGCCCGAGGCCTTGAGCAAAGCCTGGGCGCGGTCTTCCCAGATGGCGAACACGAGGGGCGTGATGACCAGCGGCTGC
>JBBSDY010000354.1:0-5154 GCA_038240245.1 Polyangiales bacterium | reverse complement strand
GTCATCGATGCTTGCGATCGCGCACGAGGGCACGGAGTGTCGCACCGACAGTTCATGCGCACTCGCACATGCGTGCCGGCGATTGAACCGATTGTCTCTTAACGATCGGCGAAATATCTAGTATTGTTTCTTTGCTATGCGAAACGCTGGTTCGGTCCTCCAGCTCATCGTGTCGCGATCGCTCGCGGCGTCCCTCGCTGTGCTCGCGCTGGGCTGCCAGGGCTCGATCGGCACCACGGATTCGGGTCGCCTTTCGGGCAATCCCACCAATAGCCCGGCGGGTGGTGGGCTCGGCCCCGATGGCATGCCGCTTCCCGCGTCGAACCTCGCTTCGGCCAGCGTCGCGAGACGCCTCAGCCGCTCGGAGCTCGACGCCACCGTGCGCGACTTGCTCGGCGACGCGACCAACCCGGCAAGCAAGTTTCTCCAAGAGGACGAATACACACCGTTCGACAACGACTACTCGCGCCAACAAGCGTCGGCCGCGCTCATCGACTCTCTCGAAGCCACCGCAGACGGCATCGCGACGACCGTGCTCCTGCCGGCCAACCGCAGCCACATCGTTCCGTGCACGCCCTCGGGGCCGGGCGATGCCGCGTGTTTTCGGCAGGTGATCGAAACCACGGGCCGCCGGCTGTTCCGCCGCCCGCTTTCCGAAGAAGAGATCACGGCGTACCTCACGCTGCAGTCCTTTGCGACCGAGGCCACCGCCGTACCGCACGACTTCTACACCGCGGTCAACCTGATGCTGCGCAGCATGCTGCAGGATCCAGAGTTCCTGTACCGAATCGAAGTCGGGTCGCCGACCGCTGACGTGGGCGTGCTGCACCTGAACGGTTACGAGATCGCCAGCCGGCTTTCGTTTCTCTTGGTCGGAAGCTCGCCCGATGACACCTTGCTCGACAAGGCGAAGGCCGATGCGCTTTCCGATCCCCAGCAGCGCCGGGCCGAAGCCACGCGTCTTCTCGCCGATCCGCGCGCGCGCGATCAGATCCACCGCTTCCACGCCATGTGGCTGGGATATCGCGCCATCCCCCAGACGGCAGAGCTCATCACCGCGTTCAACCTCGAGACCACCAAGCTCATCGATCGCGTGGTGTTCGACAAGCCGGCGAGCTACCTCACGCTGTTCTCGTCGCCCGACACCTACCTGACCGACGCCCTTGCCGACCAATACGGCCTGCCCAAGCCCCCGGGTGGCGAAGGCTGGGTTCCCTACGGAATGGGCGGGCGCGCCGGCATTCTTTCGCACGGCAGCGTGCTCGCGTCGTTCAGCAAGTTTTCCGATACCAGTCCGACGCAGCGCGGTATCTTGGTCCAAACCCGGCTGCTCTGTAACGTCGTCCGCCCACCGCCGGCCAACGTGAACGTCGACCAGCCGCCGCCCGCCACGGCATCGCTGTGCAAGATCGATCGCTACGCCGCCCACCGCGCTTCTTCGAGCTGCGGCGCGTGCCACAACAACCTCGATCCCATCGGGCTCGGTCTCGAGAACTACGACATCGGTGGCCGCTACCGCACGCACGACGACGCGCACGCCGAGTGCATGATCCCCGGAAAGGGCGAGCTGCCCGGGTACGGCACGTTCAGCGGACCGGGCGAGCTCGGCCAAAAGCTGCTCGACTCGGGCAAGCTCGAGAGCTGCTTCGTGCAACACCTCATGCGCTATGCCGTCGGGCGTGCCCTGCGTCCCGAAGAAGACGGCGAGATCGACGCGCTGACCGGCTCCTTCAAGTCTTCCGATTACTCGCTGGCCGAGCTACTCCTCGGCTACGTCACCAGCGATCGCTTTGCCCTTCGGCAAGAGGACACCGTCCAATGAAGGTTCGCCTCGATCGACGCACCGTGCTCCGCGGACTGGGCGGCGTTGCCATCGGCCTGCCGGTGCTCGAGTGCATGCTCAACTCGCGCGGCGATGCCCTCGCCCAGGCGGCCCCGCTGCCCAAGCGCTACGCAGTCATGTTCGCCGGACAGGCGTTGGGTGGCGATGACTGGGCGGACAACACGTCGATCGTCCTCGGCAAGCGCACCACCGATACCGGGGTGTTCATCGTCCCGCCCGAGACCGGCGCGGGGTACACCGTCACCACACCACTCAAGCCACTGTCCGATCTCAAGCTGATGGGCGATGTCAGCCTCGTCTCGGGGTTGCGCATCCCCTGGAGCGCCACGTCGGTCGAGTCCACGGCGGTTCCGCCGGGCGGCGCATTCCGCGACTTTCATGGTGGCGGCGCCGGTCCGCTGCTGTGCGGCACCAGCTCGCAGAGTGCCAGCTTCACGTGCCGCAGCGCCACCTCCGACCAGATCGTGGCGGGCTTCAACAAGGGCCCCGGCTCGATTGCGTCGCTGGTGGTGCGCGCGCAACCCGCCTGGTACCTGAGCGGCAGCAGCTTTTCGGGTCGCCAGTACATCTCGTACAAGGGCAACAACATGCCGGTCGAGGCCCAGACCAGCCCCTCCATCGTCTACCATTCCCTCTTCGACGGGTTCGTTCCCACCGACACGATGGGCATCGCGCAACACGACTTCGATCTGCGGGCTCGCAAGAGCTTGCTCTCCCTCATCACCGACAAGCGCCAGAAGGTCGTGGGCATGGTCGGAGCGAACGACAAGATTCGCCTCGAGCGCCACTTCGACGAGCTGCGCGCTCTCGAGATGCGCATTGGGGCCATGGCTCCCACGGCCGGCGGGCAATGCAAGCAGCCCTCCGCTCCGGGCGCCGATCCCGCGGTGGGCGGCGATAACGCCGGAGCTGGCTCCGACAAGATCGCCGTCAACACCGGCTACAGCGACGAGGCGGGGCGCGCGCGCCTTCTTGCCGATCTCATCTACATGGCGTTCGTGTGCGACATCACGCGCGTGGCGACCCTGCAGATCACCGTCTTCCAGTCGCACATGAACGTGTTTCCCATCACCGACACGCTGGGCGTGCCGGTGCACGCCGATCAACACGAATGCGGGCACAACGGCGACGCCATGACGCGCGGGCAGATCCCGGTGAGCACCATCCTGCAGTGGCACATCTCGCACTACGCCTACCTCCTCGACAAGCTGAAGAACACACCCGAGGGCGCGGGCAACGTCCTCGACAACTCGTCCATCGTGTTCATGCCCGAGGCGGGACACGGTACCCAGCTGAACGATTCGACCAGCCCCAACGCCACCCATTCGGTCGAGAAGATGGTGCTTCTCGTGGCCGGCCACGCGGGTGGTCTCAAGCCGGGCAAGCACATCGCCACCAACCAGGCGCATCCCGGACAAGTGCTGGTCAGCGCCATGCAGGCCGTCGGCTATACGAAAGACACCTTTGGCGAGGTCACTGGCAAGCTCGCCGAGCTCTTCGGCTAGCAGCGCCGACGGCGCCAGGCGATCGTCGCTCCCGCCACGAGCACCCATCCCAGCATAGATGTCGTGTGTTGCCTCGGTGGGCCGCCCTGACGGCATGCGCATCCCGAAATGTCGTCAGCCAAGGGCGGCTCGCTACTCGCATCGGTCTCGGGGCCGGCGTTCGCCTCGGCGCTCACCGGACGAGCCGCGCCACCGCTGCCATCGTCGGACACCGAGGGGACATCAACCGCTCGCCCGTCGCCGATCATGGCGGTGCGCTCGATGCTGGCGTCGGCTCCGCCTTCCTGCCCCGGGACGCCTCCCTCGGGCAGGGGTGGGCCCGCCTTGATCGTCATCGTGAGCTCGTGGAGCCCGAAGTCGTATCCGCCACCCGGAGGGTAAGAGCTCCCACCGGAGAAGTTGGCAGAGTAGAGCAGCCACATCGTCTGCCCGTCGTGGCCGATGAACTTGCTCGGCACGTTGACGAAGTACGCCTGTGTCCCGAAGCTGGCCCAGGTGGTGACGATGCGCCATGGCCCCGTGATCTGATCGGCCTCGAGGAGCAACGTGTCGAACGTGCCGGTGTTGTTGCTCGGCTCGTGCGGTCGGCTGACCCACATCAAATAGACTTGCGCGGGGGCGTCGTAGGTGACGGTGACGCTGCCGAGCTTGCCCGCCCACAGAAGAACCGGTTTGGCCTGGGCGACGTCGTGCGACCAGTCCGTGCCGGTATAAAACTCGTAGGCCGCGCGATCATCCATGCTTTGAGGCGTTGGCATGACCCGACCCAGGTACACGGCGTCGCCGGCGATCCAGTTGGCGAGCCCCGTCGCGCTCGAAGCGCCGTGCGAAACGAAATAGGCGTGACCGTCCGGCGAGTGCTCCATGTTCTTGCCGAAGTCGACCATGTGGACCGCGCCGAACTTCACCTTGGCCCCGGCCTTGCCCGACTCGCCGAACACCGGATCGTCAGGCTTGTACTTGCTGTCGATCCACGTCTTTCCGCCGTCGCTCGATCGACGAAAGCCCACGAAGGGCCCCTGCCCGCACCAGTTGTGACAAGCACCGTTGAGATCGTCGAGCGTGTAGGTTCCGAAGTACCAGACGCCGTCTCGAACGAGACTCGCCGAAGGGTAGCGACCCGCGTAGGGCCTCGGATCGTTCAAGAAGGTCCCCAGCACCTCGATGTGAAGGTTGGTGGGATCGTCGCCGTCGATGCGGGCGTGACCCGTTTTTTGCGAATCGGGACCCTGGTAGCCCTGCACGGTGACGCCGTTCACGGTCCCATCGGCAAACGTGGAATAGAGCGAGCCGTCCGAGGCCCACGACGGATACCAGGTGTCCGCGCCGGCGGCCGGTACCACGAACGTTCGTCCTGTGAGCTTGACCTCGGCGCTGATGCGGGTCGAACGGGGAAAGGGACAATCGCTCGCCGTGGTATCGGGCCACACGATGGGCGCTCCGGTCATGGCCTGTGCGACAGCCCAGGGCGCGAGCAGGGCTACGACCGAGGCCGATGATGTCGCAAGAAGCCAATTCTTTGCATCCATGTGAGCAGCGTACTTCGCGCGCTTCCTTTGTAGAATTCCAGAAACGAGCTAAATCATTCGAAATCTGACCATGGCACGGAACCGGAAGCGAAGGGCAACCAGGGATGCATCGGAAATCCAATTCAACCTTTCGGGCCTGGTGGTGTACCCACCGGGGACCAGGCTGTCGTCGCGGCGACTGCGCGACTTCGAAATGGTCTGGATTTTATCGGGTAACGTGCGGTGGGAGCACGATGGCATCGAGGAGTCGGTCGATCCCGGCTCGGTGATCCTATCG
>JBBSDY010000353.1:0-5181 GCA_038240245.1 Polyangiales bacterium | reverse complement strand
GCCCTCGGAGCGGCGACGACACGGATGGTCGTGACGAGCTGAGCTTCTCGGCCCCACCCGGGGTGCGCGAGAGGCCACGTGTCGGAGCGCCATACCATGCGACAAATTCGAGAAGTTCTACGGTTGAAGTACGAGTGTGGTCTGACCCATCGGTTGATCTGCGCCTCGGCGGGGATCTCCAAGGGATCGGTGAGCGACTATTTGGCGCGAGCCGCAACGGCAGGGCTGACGTGGGCAGAGGCGAACCTGCTCGACGACGTCGAAGTGGAGCGCCGACTCTTCAAACAGATCGGTCGCAACGAACCAACTGGGCGTGTGGCGGTTGATTTTGCATGGGTGCATCGCGAGATGCGCAAGACGGGAGTAACGTTGCAGCTTCTTTGGGTCGAGTACAACGATGCCGCTGCGACGACGTTGCACGGGCGGCGGTGCTATCAGTACAGCCAGTTTTGCGATCTGTATGCCGACTTCCGTTCGAAGGTCGAGCTGTCCATGCGCCAGGTGCATCGCGCGGGCGAGAAGGCGTTCCTCGACTACTCTGGCAAGAAGCCCACGATCGTCGACGCTGCGACGGGCGAGGTCACCGAGGTCGAGCTCTTCGTCATGGTGCTCGGCGCGAGCAACTGCACCTTCGCGGAGGCGACGCGTTCGCAGAAGACCGCCGACTTCGTTGGCTCGACGGTGCGCGGGTTCGAATACTTCGGCTGCACGGCACGAGATGACCGGCAGCGGCTCCGTGACTATTTCGTGCGCTATTTCGGGACGAAGATCCGAATGAATGAGATCGGTGAGCGCGAGATTTTCGCATTTGTCAAATGGCTGGCGAAACTCGTGGTTGACCACGAGATTGCTGCCCGCACGGCGAGAAGCGCGAAGGGCGTTGTTCGTACGATGTTTCGGGATTCGAAGCTGGAGGGCGTCATCGCCCTTGACCCTTTTGCCGGCCTTCCGCGCAGCATCATATCGAAACCACCGAGGCGAGAGCGCCGAGTCTACACTCGCGAAGAAGTCTCAACGGTTCTGCGTGATGAGCGCATCTCGGTCCCCTTGCGCGTCATGTTCGCCCTGCTTGTCTATCTGGGTCTTCGTGAAGGTGAAGGGTGTGGTCGTCGCTGGCGCGATTGGGACCGTTCGCCGAAGCCTCTGGGGAGCATGAACGTGGAGACGCAATATCAGGACGAACCACTCAAGACTGATCAGTTTCGAAAGGTTCCTGTTCATCCCGAGCTCGATCGCTTCCTCGGAGTGTGGTGGGAGCACGGGTTCGAGCTTGTGTTTCGGCGGAAGCCGAACATGGACGACTTCATCGTCCCCAACTCGCGAACCGGCGGTGCGCACACGAAGTCGAGTCTCTACAAAGCACTGCGACGAGCCTGCGCCATTGTGACCGTTCGCTTTGAGGGATGCCACCTGACGCGCCATACGATGATCACTTGGGCGCGCCGAGGAGGAGCTCCGCGCGATGTCATCGAGCGCCTGACCCATAACGCGGCTGGCGCCATCATCGATCAATACACCCACTACGATTGGAAGCCGCTCTGCGAGGCAGTCTTATGCATCGACTACGATCCTCAGCAGCCGATCGAGAAGCCACCGGAGACGGCGCCTGGAGGGGGCGTAACAGTCGTCGGGCTTCCAAACCGGATGGCTGAGGCGCCCGGGGTTCATGTCGCGTTTCATGTCGCGCGGGCAGAACTTCGCAAAAACATCGAGAATATGGGTGGAGGCGCCGGGAATCGAACCCGGGTCCGGAAGCTCTCAATCGGTACGTCTACGCGTCGTAGCTCGTGTTTTGAGTCACCCGGCTTGCGCCCACGAGCAGGCTCGCACCGAGTTAGCGGCCCTTAGTCTCGCCCCCTGCACGGGCCGCATGGCAGGGGACCAGCCAGATCGGTTACGCCCTCCGGTGAGCTCTGGCAGGCTCATCCTTTGGACGGTTCACGCGTGTTTTTTAGGCAGCGAGAACAAGTGCGTTATCGTTGGCACTTGGATTTTCCATCCGGGATTTACGAGGTCGGTTGGACCCTCGGACACGCAGCAACAATCTCGTAGCCCCCGTCGAAGCCGATCGCCCCCTTACAAAAGGGTTAGCTGGACGAGTCAAATGGCTAGATCGGCTCCTTTCGCGAGAGGGGAAGGGGACTACCTTGCCTCCGACGTGCCTCCTTGGCAAGGGCGCGGCGCTGCACCCCGAAATCAAGCGCGGCTCACGCCTTTCGCGCCGCGGCGAGGAGCTTGTCACCCTCGAGGCGACAAATCCGCCACTCGGGAAGCACCTCGGCGCCGAGCGAACGATAAAAGGCCTGGGCCGACTCGTTCCAGTCGAGCACCGTCCACTCGAAGCGCCCGCAACCCGTGGCGGCGGCCTGCTCGATCAACCGTTTCAGGAACGCGGTACCAATGCCGAGTCGGCGCGCATCGGGCAAGACGAACAGATCCTCGAGGTAGAGCGACGGGCGCGCGAGGAAGGTGGAGTACGTCATGAAGTAGAGCGCATAGCCGACCACACGCGCGTCGTGATCGGCGACGAGTAACCGGTAGCGATCGGTCTGAAAGTCTGCCATCAGACGCGCTTCGGCTTCGGCATCGGGACCGGTGAGCTTCTCGAATTCGGCAAGCGCGCGAACCAGGCCCACCACCGCGGGAAGATCGTCTGCCCGCGCCGCGCGAATGCCAAAGTCGTCGGCCGTCACGAGAAGGTGCTTGGACATGGCAGAATCTTACTTCCGACCCGACGAAGGATGTCAACTCCGGGTAGACTCCGCCCATCATGACCGAACGAAATCATCGAGGCTCGCGCGTGGGCGGCTCTCTTTTCGTGCTGTTTCTCACGGCGTGCCCCGCAACGTCGAGCCACGCGCCCGAAGACAAGTGCACGAAGACCGGCCAGACCTGCAAGCTCGATCAGGGCTTGCTCGGCGTCTGCTCCGAAACGGCGTCGGACTGCGACGGCGCTCCGTGCCTCGTCTGCATGAGCCAGCACTAGCTTAGGTCGAAAATAGCCCCGCGATGGGTGTCGAGTGATCCGAGGTGAAATCGGTGAGCGCGCCGCCGAACATTGGCGCGAGCGTCGACCACACATCGGTGGATAGCTTGCCCTGACCGGTGACGTCGAGCATGCGACCTCGCTGGGTCAATCCCACGCCGTCGCCGCCAAAGAACAAGTAGGGATAGTCGGTGAACGAGTGGTTCCACCCCTCGGCGACTTCGGACATGTACCACACCAGCGTGTTGTCGATGAGCTTGCCGCCGCCGACATCGGGCGTGTCGACGAGCTTCTGGATGAAGGGCGCGGTTTGCTGCGAGTACCAGAGGTCGATGGCCGACAGCACGTTGCGAACGTTGGCGTGCGAAGTCGAGTGGTGGTTGTTCGCTCCCAGCGGGGCGAACGAGAGACTGCTCGCGCCAGTTGCCCACATGAACGTGACGACGCGCGTCAGATCGCAAGCCAGCGCCGCGGTGAGAAGCTGTAGCTGCAGGGCGCCGACCTTGGCAGCGTTCAGATAATCGCCGCCCGCCTTGGCGCCGGCCTGGATGGTCGGTCGGGTGCACGATGCCTGGCTCGAGCCGGTGGCGTCGAGACTCATCTCGAGCTCGCGGATGGCGGCCTCGTGGATGTCGAGATCGTCCTTGAAGGAGACGGGGAACTTGCTGCGCACGGTGCCGAGATCCGAGCTCACGAAGTCGAGCACGCTCTTGCGTCGCGCCCTGGCTTTGGCAAGCTCGGCCATGTTGGGATCGGTGGTGCCACCGGGCATGATGTTGGCGAAGAGGCGCGAGAACACCTGGTCGGGGCTCAGGTTGGGGTAGAGCGGCGTGTCGGGGCCGGAGTACGACATCGTGCAGTTGGGCGTCTCGTTGCCGCCGTCTTGCTCACCGTGGGCGCCTAGCTGCAACGACTGGATGGGCGCGGTGTTGAGGATTGCCGACTGTTTGAGAAGCTTCTGATCGAGCGATTCGGCGGTGCTGCGGTAATCGTCCTCGGTTCGGAAGGTCGGGCCGAGCTTGGCGCCCGTCATCGTCGTCAAGAGGCCGCCCTCGTGTCCGTTGGCGGTGGTCCCATTGGGCTTGACGTTCACGCCCTTGAGCGCGACGGCATGCGCCCACACACCCGCGAATGGCTCGAGGATGGGCCCGCGCTGTCCGCCGCGCAGCCAATCTTCGGAGATGGATCCATTGGGTCGGTGCATCATGACCAGGCGCCGGGGAGCCGCGGCGCCCGCCGCGCGGCTGACCGAGGAGCGCGCCCAGTACGCCAGCATCGCCGATCCTGCGCACGCGCCAAGAAACGATCGGCGTCCGAGGTACCTCAGGTTCTTGTTCACGGAGCACCTCCGGTGGTGCGTGTGCGCAGTCCAGGCCACGCGGCGACCTTGCCAATCAGATCGACGAGATTGCCTCCCGATTGCGCAAACTGTTTCGACACGTCGGCGACCGTGCAGGCCTCTTCTTCGCTGAGACGCTCGCCGAACGCGTACGACGCGAGCTGGCGGCTCATGCACTCGCGCACGGCCGCGCTCTCCGACAGCCGCTGCGCGAGCTCGACGGCGTTATTGACCTTGCCCTTGATGTCGTACGAGTCGAAGTTCCACGACGCGTCGACAGGAACGCTTCCTGCGGGTGTTGCGATCGTCGTGCGGTAGCGCCCGAGTGTGTCGTAGTTCTCGAAGGTGATGCCGTACGGATCGAAGATGCCATGGCAGCTCGAGCATGGCGACATGCCGCGTCTCTTGTCGGAGCGCCCGCGCTCGGTGGGCTCGGCCATTTTGATCGCCTCGCCCTGTTGCAAGAAGCTGGCAAGCGGCGGCGGAGGCTGAAAGCAAAGCATTTGCCTCATGATGAACACGCCGCGGTGCACGACCGACGACTCGTTGGGCAGCGCGTGCATCGTCATGAGGCTGGGATCGGTGAGAATGCCGGCGCGCTGGGCCGCGGGTACCGATACGGGCGCGAACCCGCTGGCGCTCGGAGCCGCGACGCCATAGACCTTGGCGAGCGCGGTGTCGGCGAACATGTCGCGCGAGGTCATGAGCTGCGAGAAGGTGCCGCCCCGCGACCACAACGTGGCCTCGATGAAACGTCGGGTGCCCTCGGTCATCGACGCTGCCAGGTCGGGCGTAAAATCGGTGATTTCAGGCGCCTTGCTCACGCTCGCGAGCCGGTCGAGGTCGAAGAGCCGGG
>JBBSDY010000352.1:0-5230 GCA_038240245.1 Polyangiales bacterium | reverse complement strand
GGCGCTCGACGAGCTTTCGCGCGATGCCGCGCCAGTTGCCACCCGAGCCCAAGATGCCGTGCAGCAGCACCAGCCAACGCTCGGGCGACTTCGCGATCGGCTCGTGGTGAAGGTGGGCCGGCACGCGCGAACCATGGCATCGTCGCGCAAATCGAGCGCCACGCCGCCGACGTCGGATTTGTGGGTGATGGTTGCAGAACGAAGCTTGAGTACGACCGGATATCCGATCTGCCTGGCGAATCCGACGGCTTCGTCGGCCGTCGAGGCGGCGAACGTGGAGACGACGGGAATGGCGTAAGCCGCCAGCACTTGCTTGCTTTCGACCTCGCCCATGAGTCGACGTCCGGCGATGCGAGCGCGCTCGATGATGGCCGCGGCCTCCTCGCGACGTATCGGAGCGTCGCTGGTGGTGCTGGGCAGAGGAGTCTCGTAGAGCTCGGTGAGGTTTTGCGCGTATCGCCACATGTCGGCGAACGCTTTTGCGGCGGCATCGGGATAGGCAAAGGTGGGAATGCCCGCGCGATTGAGAATGTCTTCTCCGGCGCGGATCATGGGACCGCCCATCCAGTTGGCAAGAAGGGGTTTCTTCCCGAGCAGCGCCAACGCAGCGAGGCGCTCCGCCGTCTGGGTGGGCTCGGTCATGTCTTGCGGCGTGAGGATGACGAGCAACCCATCGCTGCTGGCGTCCTTGGAAGCGATGTCGACCGCCTGGGCGAAGCGCTCGGGCGTGGCGTCTCCCAGAATATCGATGGGGTTGGCGTGGCTCCACGCCCCGGGCAAGATTTCATTCAAGCCGCTCGTCGACGACGGCTCTAGCTCGGTCAACTTCCCCCCCGCCAGCAAGAGGGCATCGGTTGCCAGGACGCCCGGCCCACCGGCGTTCGTGACGATCGTAAGGTTGGGGCCGCGGGGTCGGGGCTGCTTGGCCAGGACTTCGGCCATGCCGAAAAGCTCGTCGATGGTGTCGACCCGCAGAACTCCGGCGCGCTCGAAGGCGGCGTCGAGCACGGCGTCGCTGCCAGCGAGCGATCCGGTGTGAGACGCCGCCGCTTTGGCAGCAGCGGGCGTGCGCCCCGCCTTGATGACGATGATCGGCTTGTTGAGAGCTACCTCGCGCGCTGACGAAAGAAACGAGCGCGCGTCGCCGATGCTCTCCATGTAGAGCAGGATGGCCTCGGTATTGTGGTCGTCACCGAGGTAGTCGATGAGATCGCCCCAGCTTACGTCGATCATCGATCCTATCGAAACGAACGCGCTGAATCCGACCTGCTCGCCAAAGCTCCAGTCGAGGATGGCGGTGCAAAGAGCGCCGCTCTGGCTGACGAATGCGATCCGACCGGGACGCGCCGTGCCGTGGGCGAAGGTGGCGTTGAGACCCGTCATGGGGTTCATCAGGCCCAGACAGTTGGGACCAATGATGCGCATGCCGCCGGCGCGCGCACGTTCGAGAATTCCTTGCTCGAGCGCCAGCCCCGCGGCCCCAACTTCCTTGAACCCGGCCGAGAGGATGATGGCGTTGCCGATCTTGGAGTCGACGCACTCGCCGATGACGCCTGCCACGGTGGAAGCCGGCGTTGCAACGACCGCCAGATCGACGTGATCGGGGATCTCGCTGACCGTCCGATAGGCGCGGATACCGAGCACGCTCTTGCGTTTGGGGTTCACCGGATAGACCGTTCCGCCGAACGGGCTGCCGACCAGGTTGGAGAGCAGGGTGCGTCCCACGCTCCCGGGTGTCTCGGTAGCGCCGATCACGGCGACGGTCCTCGGTTGAAACATGCGCACGAGCGAACGGCGCTCGGCACGCAGAACGTCGTGAGCGCGGTCCGTTTTGGCGGCGGGTTGCTCGGATGCCGTCATCGCGTCATGCGGCCGACGAACGCGTACGCAGGATGCTCGATGGCGCGTTCAGGATTTTCCATTTGCCTTCTTCACTGCAGAAACCGTACCGCAGCGAGCCCGAGCCCTACTTCGTGTCGCCGCCCTCGAGCTTGACCTCTTTGGCGTATTCGCTGAGTCGGTATTGGATGGTTCGCACGCTGATATCGAGCATCTCGGCAGCCTTGCCGGTGGATCCTTCGGTGGCCTCGAGCGTCGACAGGATGGCGAATTTTTCGATCTGGGCCATGGTTGCGCCGGGGATACGAACCGTACCCTGAACCACCGGCGCCACATCGACCGGAAGATCCTCCTCGTCGATGGTCGAGCCGGTGGACATGACGACGGCGCGTTCGATGGCATTCTCGAGCTCGCGCACGTTGCCGGGCCACCGGTGACCCACGATCTTCGCGCGCGCTCGATCGCTCAACGCATCGATGCGCTTGTGGTTCTCGGCGGCGAGGCGGCGCAGAAAATGGTCGGCGAGCACGAGCACATCCGGCCCGCGCAAACGGAGCGGAGGCATATCGATGTGGACCACATTCAGGCGATAGTAGAGGTCTTCGCGAAAGCGCCCTTCTCGCACATCTGCGGTGAGATCGCGGTTGGTCGCCGCGATGAGCCGAACGTCGACCTGGATGGCCTCGTTGCCCCCGACGCGCTCGAAGGCCTTCTCTTGGAGGACGCGTAGCAGCTTGACCTGTGTGGAAAGGGGAATCTCGCCGATCTCGTCCAGAAACAGCGTCCCACCATTCGCTTGCTCGAAACGCCCCGTTCGGCGGCGATCGGCTCCGGTAAACGAGCCTTTCTCGTGCCCGAAGAGCTCGCTCTCCAGGAGTGATTCGGCCAACGCCGCGCATTGCAGGGTGCTGAAGGGCGCCTTCGCGCGAGGCCCCAATGAGTGAATGGCCTTGGCGAGCTCTCCCTTGCCGGTCCCACTCTCGCCGGTGATGAGGACGGTCGCCCTGGCGGGCGCAACCTGCCGCGCCATGCGATACACCTTTTGCATCGCCGGGCTGCTTCCGGTCAGCCCTTGCAGCCCCTCGCCGTCGCGCTCGCGAACCTGTCGGCGCAGGTTCTCGGCTTCGAGGCGCAGATCCCGCCGCTCGAGCACCCGTTCGATGCAAACCGTGAGAGCATCGAAGTCGACGGGCTTGGTCAGGTAGTCCTCTGCGCCAGCGCGCATTGCAGCCACGGCGGAGGACAGATCGGTCGATGCCGTCACCATGATGACCGGCAGGAGCCGATCGCGCTGCTGCAATGCTGCGAGAAGCTGAAGGCCGTCCATCTCGGGCATGTTGAGATCCGTCACGACCGCGTCCGGCGCGCGCTCATCGACCATCTCGAGAGCCGCCTTGCCGGTGTCTGCGCCATCGACTTCGTATCCTTGCTGGCGGAGCAGCTTTTCGAGCGCTGAACGCGCGCCCGCCTCGTCGTCCACGACGAGGATGCGATGCTTTGCGGCAGGGTGCGTGCTTTTGGCGGACGGCGAAATGGTTGGCGACATGAAAGCTGCCCCGGTCGACTGCGTCACGGACGGGTTCCTCCCCCCGACCGACAGGTCTCGCAAGACGCGCGCCAGGGTGCGCAGATTCTTCGCCGGGGCGCAAGCCCCGCGCCCCAGAGCGCCCGAGGTCGCATGGGGCTTTGGGATGAACGCACCGATTGCGCCTCTCTGCAAAGGATGCACGGGTTTCGACGGGCCGCGATGGCCAGTCCGGCGATTGGGCGGTGGCGACGGGGCACGTCGGTTGCACCATCGCCTCTCATGCAGGTTGGAGCGTCCGTTTCTTCGCAGCCCATCAGCGACTACTTCCTCGGCGATCACCGCAGGCTCGAGATCGTTTTCCAGCAGGTGCTGGCGGCCGTCGAGGGTGATGATCGGGCGTGCTTGTCGCCCGCATGGTCGGACTTCGAATTGGGTCTCTTGACCCACATGCGCGCCGAAGAGGCGTACCTGCTGCCCGCCCTGCTCGAATCGTCGCCACGCGACGCGCGAGCCATCGTGACCGAGCACCAGCACATCCGCTCCCGGCTGCTCGACCTGGGGGCGGCAGTCGATCTGCACACGCTCCGCTTCGAAACGGCCAGGGGCTTCATCGACGAGCTGCGAGCACATGCCCGACGTGAAGACGCGATTCTGTATCGACGCGGCGACGAGCTACTCGAGCCGGCGGTGTTGGACGCGATCCTTTTGGGTCTCGGTCCGTCGGTGGTCGAGGTCGTCGGACGGGCAGCGGAGTAGGGCAGGTCAGAGACTGACTTCGAGCAACGACTCGAGCGCCGCCATGAGCTCGTCGACCTTGACCGGTTTCGTCAGGTAGCGATAGAAGCCGGCGTGAAGACCGCGTTGCTTGTCGCGCTCGGAAGCCGCCGCGGTCAGCGCAATTACCGGGATGCTCGCGGTCGACGCTTCTCCCTTCAAGACGTGCAGCGCCTCCACGCCGCTCATTGCGGGGAGGTTGATGTCCATGATGATGAGGTTCGGCAGGCGCCCGCGAGCCAGCTCGATACCCATCTCGGCGGTCGGCGCAGCGAGGAGATCGATGCCGTCGAACGTCCCCAGCAAGTCGCGCATGAAAGCGACGTTGGCCGGATTGTCTTCGATGTACAGGACCGACGAGCGTGCTTTACCGTTCAAACGAGGCTCCGCCAGCGCGGCAGCAACCGAGGGCTGACGGGGTTGAATGCGCGCCACGTGGACCCGCAAGTCGACCCAGAACTCCGACCCCTTGCCGGCGGTGCTACGGAATCCGACGGTGCCACCCATCAGCTCGGCGAGACGCTTGGTGATGACGAGCCCGATCCCCGTTCCTTCGATGGGGCCCGTCTCTTGCCCGGCGCGCTGGAAAGGTTGAAAGAGCTTGTCTTGCTTGTCTTGCGGAATTCCGATTCCCGTATCGGCCACTGTGATGCGCACCTGCTCGGCACGGTTCGAGATGCTGAAGGTCACCGTCCCTCCCGGTCGGTTGTATTTGACGGCGTTGGACCCGAAATTCATCAAGATCTGAGCAAAGCGTGTGCGATCCGCGGTTACCACCGGAACCTCCCCGGTCGGAGGCTCGAGCTCGATGCGCGTGCCGGATCGCTTGGCGGCAGGTCCGAGCGTCGTCTTCACCTCGTCGAGCACGTCGAGAACGTTCACGGGCTCGGTCGAAATGGACACGGCGCCAGCTTCGATGCGCGACAAATCGAGAATGTCGTCGATGAGCCGGAGCAGGTGCTCGCCCCCTCGCAAGATCTGCTCGACCCTGTCCCGATGTCTCTGCGAGATCGGCTCTTTCTTGTCGCGTTGTAGGAGTTGCGCGAACCCGAGGATCGCGTTGAGGGGCGTGCGCAACTCGTGGCTGAG
>JBBSDY010000351.1:0-5240 GCA_038240245.1 Polyangiales bacterium | reverse complement strand
GCGCCGATGCGAGCGACTCGTCGCTGACCGGCACCTGGGTCAACACCGCCGAGGCCACAGTCTACGGCGATGCGTGCGCCAAGTTCGCCGACCACGCGTTTCCCGCAGGATCGCCCAACTGGAAATCCGTCGATGGCAGCGCCGTTACGGCGACCAAAGACAGCGCGGTCGATCCGCCCAGTGACGGCGGGGCCGCAGTGGCCATCAAGTGGGTGCGACTCAAGGCAACGGGCACCACCGGCGAAGGTTACCTCGCCAACGTCACCTGGGTGCATCGCGTGAACACCACCGGAGGCCTGCAGCCCTCGGCCGCCTGCGATCCGAGCAAGGCCGCCGATGCTGGCGGCGTCGTCAGGGTGCCGTACACTGCAGACTACTTCTTTTACACCGGGGGCACCTCCACCGAGGCAGGCTCCGAGCCCACGACCGAGGCCGGTTCCGACGCAAGCGACGATGGGAGTGACTCCGGCGGCTGATAGCGACAAACGGCTTGGATCGCCCGAGGCACGGGCGATCCACGCGGCTCATCCCGCGATCGATTTGCACGCCGACACGCTCATGTGGTCGCGCTGGATCGGCTACGATCTCGGCGTTCGCCACGAGGCGCTCTTGCCACGCGCGGCGTACTTCGGGCATGTCGATGTTCCGCGCCTCACCGAGGGCGGGATCGGCGCTCAGTTCTTCGGGCTGGTTTCGTTGCCCGTCGCCGACCGCGGTCTCGGCCGCGCGGTAGACGAGCAGATCGACGCGCTCGAGGCCCAGATCAAGGGCTTTCCCACGCGGCTACGCAAGGTGACTTCGGCCGAGGGCCTCGAGAAGGCAGAGGCAGAGGGTGCGGTGGGCGCGCTTCTCGGAATCGAGGGAGCGCACGCGCTCGAGGGCGATCTCGACCGCGTCGAGCACTTTGCCCGGCGCGGCGTTCGCTATCTCGGGCTTTTGCATTTCAGCTCCAACCAGGCAGGGTTTCCGGCCTACGGCAAGGGACGGCGCGACACCGACGGGCTCTCGCCGTGGGGCAAAGAGCTCGTCTCGCGGTGCGAGGCCGAGTCGATCATCGTCGATCTCGCACACATCAACCGGCGCGGCTTTCTCGACGCTTGCTCGATGGCCACCCGGCCGCTCATCGTCTCGCACACCGGCGTATCCGAGGCCTACGCGCACTGGCGCAACATCGATGACGAGCAGCTTCGCGCGGTCGCCGAGACGGGGGGCGCCGTCGGAATCATCTTCTGTCCCGGGTTTCTCGGCGGCAGCAGCATCGACGACGTCGTTCGCCACGTGCGCCACGTGATCGACGTGGCGGGCGAGGATACGCCCGCGCTCGGCTCGGACTGGGACGGCATGATCATTCCCACGCCCGATCTCTGCGATGCCGCTCACCTGCCGCTGTTGACCGATGCGCTCTTGCGCGCCGGTCTCGGCGAAACCACCGTCGCCAAGATCTTGCGCCGCAACGCGTTGCGCGTCCTGCGCGACTGCCCTCCGCGCGCCTGACCTCGAGGCTAGCCCTGGATCGAGTAGCCGCCGTCGACCGTGATGGCGGCGCCGGTAATGAAGTCCGACGCCGGACCTGCCAGAAATACGGCGATCCCTCGCAGATCGTCGATCGATCCCCATCGACCGGCTGGCGTACGCCGGAGGACGTTCTCGTTGAGCCCGGCGATCTCGCGGCGCGCCCCCTGGGTGAGCTCGGTGTCGATCCACCCGGGAAGGATGGAGTTCACCTGGATGTTGTCGCGCGCCCAGGCCGATGCGCAGGCCTTGGTGAGCTGAACGATGCCCCCCTTGCTCGCCGCATAGGCAGGCGTGAAGCCCGTGCCGAAGATCGACATCATCGAACCGATGTTCACAATCTTTCCGCCACCGGCTTCTTTCAGGTGAGGATAGGCGGCGTGCGAGCAGAGGTACGCGCTGGTGAGGTTGGTGTCGAGCACGTGATGCCATTCGCCCAGGCTCAGGTCCTGCGGAAGCTTGCGCACGTTGGTGCCGGCGTTGTTGACGAGGACATCGATGCGCTTGCAGCGCTCGGCAACCTCTTGAAAGAGCGCGGACACGGATTTCTCGCTGGTGACGTCGGTCTCGATGGCCAGTGAGCCACCCGGACCGAGCTCGTTCAGCTCGGCGACTGCGTTCATCGACTTGTCCTGGTTTCGCGCCGCAACGACCACCCGCGCACCGGCGGCGGCGAGCCCGCGCGCCATCCCCAGCCCGAGCCCTCCATTTCCCCCGGTGACGATGGCGATCTTGCCGGTGAGATCGAACATCACGTGTACAAACGCTCGAGCTCTTTGCCCCACTTTTGCAAGACGTTGCGACGCTTGACCGAGAGCTTGGGGGTGAGCATGTCGTTGGCGAGCGTAAAATCTTCGGCGATGAGCGCGAACTTGCGAACTCTCTCGTAGCCCTTGAAATCGACGGACACGCGATCGAGCTCCTCTTTCATCTTCTCCTGTACACGCTCGTGGGCGAGAAGGTCGTCGTCGCGCTTGTCGCCGAGCCCATGGGCCCGCGCCCATTCTTTCAAGGTGTCGAGATTGGGCACCACCAGGGCCACGTTGAACGGCTTGTTGTCGCCATAGATCATGACGTTCGAAACGAACGGTGACAGCTTGATCAGCTCTTCGAGCGGAGAGGGGACGACGTACTTGCCGTTCTCGAGCTTGTACTGCTCCTTGATGCGGCCGGTGATGTAGAGGTAGTTCTCGTCGTCGAGGTAGCCGAGATCCCCCGTCCGAAAGCCGCCATCGGCGGTGAACACCGCGGCGGTGTCGTCCTTGAGCTTGTAGTAGCCCTGCATCACGTTGGGGCCATAGACGACGATCTCGCCGTTCTTGGGATCATTGGTGTGCGATCGATCGATGACGACACGGCAGCCGGGGATGGGCCGACCCACGCTGCCCATCTTGCGGGCGTTGGGCACGTTGACCGACACGATGGGACTCGTCTCGGTGAGCCCGTACCCCTCGTAAACGGTGATCCCCAGGCCGTCGACGAACTCTGCGATCTCACGGGCGAGCGCGGCCGCGCCCGAGACCACGTACTTCATCTTGCCGCCGAACCGACCGCGTACCTTGGCGAACACGAGCTTGTCGGCGAGCGCGAAAACGATTCTTTCGCCCAGGCCGAGCGGCTTGTTTTCGCGCTTCTTGGTGGCCGCCCGAAGCCCGCCCCGGTAGAGCGCGCGGATGAGCGCGGGCTTGCTGGCCATCTGCTTCTCGACGCCGGCATGGATGCGATTGAAGATGCGCGGGACGGCGAACAGGACGGTCGGCTTTACCTCGGAGAGGTATTCGAGGATCTTGTCGGTCGATTCGCAGATGGCGGCCGACGCTCCAATCGACACCACAAGGTGCAGCTCCGCGGTGTGACCGAACGAGTGCGCCCACGGCAAGAACGCGAGGCTGCGATCGATGGACTCGATGGGCAGATTGGCGTGGACCGCGAGCACGTTGGAAATGACATTGCCGTGCGTCAGAATCACGCCCTTCGGATTGCCGGTGGTTCCCGACGTGTAGATGAGGGCCGCCATCTCACTGGCCTCGGGGTGGAGCACGGGTGCAGGGCTCTCGGAGCCCTTCTTGAGAAGGCTCTTGTACGTCGGCTCGGGGCCGTCGCCGACGATGAGCGCAACGTGCTTGAGCGTCGGCACCCTGGCCGGAAACGCCTTGGTCTTGTCGTAGATGGCCGCCGTCGCCGCGAAGAGGACCTTGAGCTCGGAATCGCGAACGACGTATTCCCAGTCCTTTTCGAGCTGCGACTCGTACATGGGCACAAATGCAGCCCCCAGGCCATAGCTCGCATAGGCGAGAACGGCCCATTCGATGCGGTTGTTGGAGATGATCCCGACCTTGTCACCCCGAGAGATACCGAGGGTCGCCAGGCCTCCGCGCATGTCGTCGACCAGCTTTTTGAACTGGGCGTAGGTGGTGTAGACCCACCCTGGCCCGGTCTTGGTGCCGAAGAGGTCGCGAGGGCCGAACTTCTCGGCGCTGCTTTCCAGAAGATCGACCAGCGAAACGATGTTGGTGGGGGAGGCCATCGGGGGCCAAGTACAATATCATGAGGCGCCCCGGCGCAAACGACCGCAAAGCCCATGCCCAGCTACGTCATCACCACCTTTGGCTGCCAGATGAATGTCCACGATTCCCAGCGAATCGACGACACCTTGCGCGCCTCTGGCTATCGCCTTGCCGACAGTCAAGACGAGGCCGATCTCATCGTCATCAATACCTGCAGCGTCCGCGAAAAGGCCGAGCAGAAGCTGCGGAGCCTGGTCGGCACCTTGACCGGGCTCAAGCTGGCGCGGCCCGAGCTGGTGATTGCAGTCGCCGGGTGCGTGGCCCAACAAGAGGGCGAGAAGCTCCTCTCACGGATGAAGCAGGTCGATGTCATCCTCGGCCCGGACAACATCGCCGAGCTCCCCCACCTGGTGCATGCCGTACAGGGAGGATCGCCACCCATCGTGCGCACGGTTTTCGACGTCGACGAGCCGGTGTTTCTGCGGGCCGATCCCGATCCCACCCGCGGCGTCGCGCCGACTGCATTCGTCACGATCATGAATGGGTGCGACGAGCGCTGCTCGTTTTGTATCGTGCCCCACACCCGCGGTCCCGAGCGCTACCGGGCGAGCACCGAGATCGTCGTCGAGGTGGCGCGCCTGGTGGCAGCGGGAGTGCGCGAGGTGACGCTCCTTGGCCAGACGGTGAACAGCTACCGCGATCCGGCAAAGAAGCTCGCGCCGGCGCCCCTTGCCGATCCCGACGATGTCGACGAGAGCGAATTCGCTGCCTTGCTCCGGCGCATTGCCGAGGCCGTGCCGGATCTGTCGCGCCTGCGCTACACGAGCCCGCACCCGCGCCACGTCACGCCGTCGCTCGTCGCGGCCCACCGCGATGTCGATGTGCTGGCCAAGCACGTGCACTTGCCCGTGCAGTCGGGAAGCAACCGCATGCTAAAGCGCATGATCCGCCGCTACGATCGAAGCGAGTACGTCGAGCGAGCCCAGAGGCTCCGGGCGGCGCGCCCTGGCCTCACGCTGAGCACGGACATCATCGTCGGCTTCTCCGGCGAGACTGACGACGACTTCGGCAAGACGCTCGATCTGGTGCGCGAGATCGGCTTCACGGGGCTCTTCGGCTTCAAGTACTCGCGCCGGCCGTACACCCCCGCGCTCAAGCTCGACGACGATGTCTCCGAAGCTGCCAAGGGAGACCGGCTGACGGCCCTCTTCGCGCTGTCCG
>JBBSDY010000350.1:0-5243 GCA_038240245.1 Polyangiales bacterium | reverse complement strand
GAGAACGCCGGCATCTTCTGCCACAACAATCCGTGGATCATGATCGCCGAGACCGTGTTGGGCCGCGGCGACCGCGCATTCGAGTATTACAAGAAGATTGCCCCCGCGTACCTCGAGGACAAGAGCGAGATTCATCGCACCGAGCCCTACGTCTACTCCCAGATGATCGCCGGCAAAGACGCCGTACGTCACGGTGAGGCAAAAAACTCGTGGCTCACCGGTACGGCTGCATGGAACTACGTCGCAATTGCCCACTACATGCTCGGCGTACGCCCCGAGTACGACGGCCTGCTCGTCGCGCCGTGCGTCGGCAAGGAGCTGTCCACCTTCACCATCCGCCGCAAGTGCCGCGGCGCCGATTACTGCATCCGGGTGACGAGCTCGGGCAAGGGTGGGCCGGCCAAGCTCACCGTCAACGGCAAGGTGTTGTCGGGCAACGTAGTCCCCTACGCCAGACCGGGTGACACCGTCGAGGTCGAGTGCGTGGTCTGAGTTGACACGCTATACTTGGACTGGTTAGAGTTAGCTTAACCGATTAAGTCGCTCGCCCGCGAGCTCGGGAGATCCCACCCATGATGAAGAGCTTTCGTGTTGCGATGGCGCTCCTGGTCTCGCTGCCCGCCTGCGCCGCCAGCGGCACGGACACCCGCTTCGACGGCACCGAAACGGGCACCGGTACCGGTACCGGGACAGCTACCGGATCGGGGGGGACGACCAACATCGGCACCGGCACCCCCGGCTCGGGAGGCACGCTCGCGGCGTCGGGCGGGTCCACCGGTGTTGCACCCGACGGAAGTCTCACCATCGCGATCCGCGATTTCAAAGTCTACAGCGCCGGCGATCCGTCGACGGATCCCGACTTCGAGAACACGCCCAAGACCGATCAGGCCGGCGCCCCGAACACCAGCTACATGGGACCGTGGGACGACCACCAGATCGTCGGCAACGATCTCGGTCCCGACGGAAAGCCCGTCTACAAAAATGCGACGGGCACCACGCTGACCACCCACGGCAAGGACGCCTTCGACAAGTGGTTTCGCGACACCGCGGGAACCAACCTCAACGTCCCCTACCCCCTGCAGCTCACCCAGGACGCGAACGGCGCATTTGCCTTCGACAGCAACGTGTCTGGCGTCGCGCTGTCAGCGAGCGATCCCACCAAGAATTTCTTTCCGATCGACGACGGCGGCACGTATAAGACGATGTTCGGAAACCAGGGCAACACCCACAACTACTCGTTCACCGTCGAGCTCCACACCACGTTCATCTACCACGGCGGCGAGTTTTTCCATTTCCGCGGCGACGACGACGTCTTCGTCTTCATCAACAAGAAGCTCGTGATCAACCTCGGCGGTATTCATGGTCCCGAGACCGCCGACGTGAACATCGATACGCTCGCCCTCACCAAAGAGCAGGAGTACCCGCTCGATTTCTTTTATGCCGAGCGACACGTCACCGGCTCGAACCTGCTCGTCACCACGAGCCTGGGCCTCAAGCCCGCCATGGTCAACTAGGGCCGCGACGAATGGGTCACGGCCTGCAGCGTCTCGTCTCCTTCGGATCGCAGGGTCTCTTGGCGTTTGCGCTCCTGCACTGCGCCGGGGGTGAAGAGATCGACTTCGATTCGCTACGCGAAAGCGGCGCGCACAAGGGCGGATCGAAGGGCGGGTCGAGCGGCCTGGCAGCGGGCGGCGCGGCGGGCGATGTGGCCAGCGGCGGCGAATCGGGCAGCGGAGGATTGACGATGAACGACGCCTCGTCGAGCGGCGGGCAGGGAGGCAGCACCGCTGGCGCAGCTGGAATCCCTCTCGACAGTGGCGCCGCTGGCGGAGCCATGGTCGACGTCGTGACCTTCGACGTTGCCCCGTGCCCCACCTGCACGCTCAGCGTGCAATACAGCCTGCAGAAGACCGCCGATCCAGGGCAAGAGATCGGCTTCAATCTGGTGATCAAGAACACGGGCAACAAGGCGGTTGCCTATAGCCAGATCGCACTTCGCTACTGGTACACAATCAATGGCGAGTCGGCGCAAGAGGCGGTCGTCGACTACTCGATGCCGGGCGGAGCCGCGATTCAGTTCGTCAAGGTCATGCCGGCACGCACCAACGCCGACTACTACGCCGAGATGAAATACGTGGCATCCGGCGATCTGGGGACGGGACAGACCGCGCTGCTCAACGGCCGGTTTCACAAGGCCGGCTACCAGGGCACCTACACGCAATCCGACGACTACAGCTACGGTGCAGGTCACACCGCGTCCGGCGACTGGCCGAAAATAACGGCCTATGTCGGGGGCGACGCCACGCCCGTTTGGGGAACCGAGCCGTGACGTGTTTGGTGTATGCTGGCGTCCGGAGCCCTGCCCATGAGCCAACCGAAGAAGACTCTCAACGTCAGCTATCTCGAAGAACAGGCCGCCGCTGTACGCAAGAGCCTTCCCGCCGATAACCAGAGCGCCCTCTTCGAGGCCGCCACCGAGGCAGGCTACCTGACTGCCCTCGCCGATGGCACCGAGGATGAAGGCGAACGCGAGGCGCTCGTCAAGGCGATCGAGATCCTCTCTGCCGGGATGGTGCTCGAGTGGGAAGTCGAGCCGCTGGTGGAGACCATTGCGGAGCGCGTCAAGAAAGAGGGCAGCGACGCTCGCTGCGCCGCGATCGGCAAGCAGCTCAAGGAGCTGGGGCACGCCGAGGCCGCGCTGCTCATCGGCGCCATCGTTGCCCACGCCACTGCGGGGATCGACAAGAAAGAAGCGGGCGTGCTCGAGAAGATCGGCACCGCCGCGGGGCTCGAGAAGAAGCAGCTCGCCGCTGTTGCCAAAAAGGCGCGCGGCTGATCGTCAGCTGACCTTGAGAACGAACGACGCGGACTTTTCTTCTCCCGGCTCGAGCACGAACACACCCGCGCCGCGGATGCCCCTGTCGTAAAGGTTGAAGCCGTCGTTGGCGTTGGTCAGCGGCTCGACGGCGTAGAAAGGCCGGCCGGCGGGCATGTAGAGGATGATTTGCTCGAAGAGCGGATCGCACTGCATCGTGACGTCGAGCTTGGACTCGGGGTACGAGAATCGAATCGGCGCACCCGGAACTCTGCCCGTCAGACAATCGTCGACGTGCACGCTGCTGATCGATCGCATCTTGCGAAAATCGAGGCGGCTCTCCACGGGGAGCGGCGGCCCCTTGGGAATGCACATGTCGAGATCGAAGTACTCTGTGCAGGGCACCTCGAGCATGGCGACGTCGGTCTCGCTGGCGATCGCCCGCTGGAAGTAGGGGTGATGACCGAAGCCGGCCGGCATGGGCTCGCTGCCTTCGTTCTTCACCGACACGGTGTTCACGAAGCCGGGGCCGTCGAGGCGAAACTCGGCGCGCGTCGAGAAGGCGAAGGGAAAGTTGGCGCCCGGGTTCTCGCGCGAGTCGAACGAGCCGACCACGCTACGACCGTCGGCGTGCTCGACCTTCCAGGCGAAATCTCGGGTGGTGCCGTGAATGGCCGTGCCGTCACCGGCGTTCACCTTGAGCTGGTAGTCCTTGCCGCGAAAGCGGAAGAGCCCGCCCTTGATTCGATTGGACCATGGAATGAGCAGATAGCTCGCGCAGTCCGACGCGTGGCCATAGCTCTCGTTCGGGGTGGGTCGCATGAAATCGATCCATGCGCCGTCGTGTCGGATGCGCCCGAAGGCGGTCGACATGCCCGTTTCGGGAAGGATCCCCACTTGCCAAACGTCGTTTTCGATGACCCGCGGCTCCAAGCTCGGCATGCATCGTTTCTACCCCTGCCCGCCCGGCGCTGGCTAGTCCATCGTCGTGAGCTTCACGACCTGCCGATCTGTGCCTGTACCCGATGGCGGAGCATGCCCAAGGATCCGGCGCGCCGACTACGCCCTTCCTGGTCGCAAAGCAAAACGACGCCGCTTGCCTGGGCGAATTCTCCAAGCATTTCGGGACACGCCAGGGCGCGCAGGGCACCGAGTAACGCTTCGACGCTCCGTGGAGCATACTTCGCCCCATGAACAAGCCCAGGTTGATCTACTTCGAAGGTCCGGTAAGCCGTGGTGAAGAGTGCCGTCTCGCCCTGCACGTTGCAGGCGTCGATTTCGAAGACGTTCGAATCAAGCGGCCGGATTGGCCGACCCTCAAGCCAACGACACCGTTCGGAAGCGTTCCCGTGCTCGAGATGCCGGGGCAACCGCCGCTCGGGCAGTCGAACGCGATCCTCGTCCTCATCGGTCGGCAGTATGGCCTTCATCCCAAGGACGACTTCGAGGCGGCACGCCACGAGGCGATGATGAGCCACGTCGAGGATCTGCGCGCAGCCCTCGCGCCAAGCATGCGAATCGCGGACGAGGCCGAGAAAAAGACCGCGCGCGAGGAGCTCGTTGCCACGGTTCTCCCCAGGTGGGGCGAGAGGACCGAGAAGCACATCGGCGACGGACCCTTCTTCGGCGGCGCGAAGATCAACGTCGTCGACTTCAAGCTTCACATGACCGTGCAATGGCTTGCCTCCGGCAAGCTCGACCACATTCCCGCAACCATCTTCTCCGCGTTCCCGAAGCTGACGCGGCTTCATGAAGCCGTACGTGACGATGCACGCATCAAGGCCTGGTACGCGAAGAGCTAGGCCCGCGGAGCCGCGTCGTCACGTGGTAGCGAAAGCGTGCATCGACACCGTCTGATTGTGACTGGCCCGACCCCTGCGCGACGGCGAACCACGCGAGCCGCGAGATTTTGCCTTTCTGCTGGTGGCTCTTGCGCATCTCTCCGCGATCGATCCTTCTTGGGCATCGCGACAAGCGTATCCGTCTCACCATTGAACCAATCCGTTCACTCCGGGACCGCTAAAAACTGAGCGAACAGGCCTGCCAAGACGCGGCAAGCACTGCTACTTGGTGGTGAAGGTCGCCTTGAAATCGGCGGCGAGCGCGTTTCCGACGTAGTCGGTGATCCCGCCCTTGGGCAGAATGACTTCGTAGGTGGTCTTGGCCAGCAGATCCCGATCGGGATCGAAGTTCACGACGCCCATCTCGGCACCCCACTTGCCGACGATAGGCTGTCCGCCTACGGGCCGTACGATGAGGCTCGCCGCGTTGACCGTGGCAAGCTCGATGTTGTCGGTGAACGAGATGCCGATGCGTGACTTGAGCGATTGCCCCGTTGCACCGTCTTTGGGGATGATGGTGTCGACGACCGGCGGCATCTTGTCGGGATCGGTCGAGTGCACCGCGAACACCGATCCAAAGTAGGGAG